>JAFVXT010000043.1 GCA_017501005.1 Clostridia bacterium | reverse complement strand
GGCCGTGCGGCTTGTGTTCGGGAATTTTGTTCAAATTTCGTCTTCTGCAACCCTCGTGCGGGGTGCCAGGCAAAAAAAGGAGCCGCGAAAGTCAAGAAGACCCTCTTTTTTCATGCAGGAAAGCTCGCGTGAGAGCGCGGCACGGTCTGCACCGAGATAGTCTGCCATGCCCGCGCGGTCGAAGGGGACGGTAAATTCGCGTGAGCCGCCCGCATCGCGCACGCATTGGGAAAAGTAGGCAAGCAGCTTTTTCCTTAGTGTTCGCTTGGAAAGAATCTGGATGCGGTCGTTTGAGGCAAGTGCTTTTTTGGCCATCAACGTGATGAAGCGGGTACGCAGAGCCTCGCCCGCGCCCTCGCTCGGTGCGCGCAATCGGTCGGGTGAAAGCCAGAGAACAGACGTATCCCTTTGCGCCTCGGCCCATATGGGGGATTCCTTGACACCTAAAAAGGCGAGCGATTCGCCAAAGCTTTCGCCTGCCGACACCGAGGCCATCACCATGCGCTCGCCGTCGATATTCTCCATAAAGACCTGCACCGTGCCCGCAAGCACGATGCCGAAGCGGGAAACAGGCATGCCCGCGCTATAAAGAAAATCGCCGCGGCGGTAGCTTTTTTGGGTGGCAGAGAAATAGAGAAGCGCCTCTTGGAGCTCTTTCTCGGAAAGATCGCCGAGCAGACGGCAGCTTTTCGGAATGACGGGATTCTTGTGATTCTCCATGCTCTTTTTCACTTTCTTTTTATGTGCGCAAAGCGGTCGGTCAGCTTTCGGAAAGACCGCTGAGTGCCGTGCCGATGACCGTGGCAAAGCGCGCGTGCTCGGGAATGACAAAATTGACGTCGAACATTTCGGAAAGGCGCGGGAAGATCTTGTGCGCATAGCGCAAGCCTGTCAGCTGACCTGTCAGCACGATATCGCGGCAGGACTGACTGCGTGCGGCAAAGATCGAGACCATGGCCACGGTTTCAAAGACCATATTGAAGATGCCGAGTGCCACGTCGGCCTTGGAGGCAATATCCGAAACGCGGCCGAAGTTGGAGGCGGTCAGGTCGAGTGCCATGCCGTGCGTGTGGCGCTTGTCGGTCAATTCACCCACGTGCAGGTCAATATTTTCAAGCGAGCCCTCTTCTGCCAGATCCTCAAGATGATCGATCACGTCGATATTGAGAATGCGCTTGGCAAGGCCCGTGATCGTGCCGCCGCCCACGCCCGTACCGCCGAGATAAATCGGCTTTTTGCCCCGCTCGGCATAGACGATGGCTGTACCCGTGCCCATGCTGACCACAATGGCGCGCGGAAGATCGGTGATGTAAAGGCCGCCCTGGCCGATGCTGTCAAACTCCTTGACGTATTCGCAGGGAAGAGAATAAATGCTTTCACCGACGTAGGACGCGCCCACACCCGTGACCAGCACCTTTTCAACGTCGGAGAGCGAAAGCGCGTTATCCGCGGTGAATTTGCCAAACGCCCCGTAAAAGGAGGTGACGGGATCGGTGGCGCGGACGAATTGCGGGGAGATGAGGCGTTTGGTTTGGCGGTCAAAGCCCACGATCTTGGTGGTGCTGCCGCCGACGTCGATGCCGATGACGATAGACATAGTAAAATCCTTTCGTTCTTTGATCATGATCACGCCGACAGTGCGGCGGAAGGCTTCTGTATGCAAAACCATTATAGCATAGTTTCTTTGGAAAATCAATCTTTTTTTGAAGAATGGCGAAGCAGGGCGCGGTAGAGGCACTCGTACCTTTTGGCCATCAGTGCAGAGGAAAAGCGTTGGCGGTAGGCCCTTTGCGCACCGCGTGAGAGGCTTTCGAGCAGGGAACGGTCGGCAGAGAGGCGCGCCAGAAGCGAAGCACATGCACGCACGTCCCCCTTCGGGTAGAGCAGGCCGTTTTCGCCCTGCCTGATCATTTCGCGGTTGCCAGGAAGAGAAGAGGCAAGTGCGGGTATGCCAAGCGCAAAGCCCTCAGAGAGGGCAAGCGAGGAGGTTTCGGAGAGGAGCGAGCAGTTGATCTGCACGTCGCAAAGCGAAAGATCAAGGGCGGGATCGCTTTGGTAGCCGACAAAGCGGAAATGAGCGCCAAGCCCCATGCGCTTGCTTTGCTCTTCAAGCATGGCCCTTTGACTGCCGTCGCCGATGACAAGCACGCAAAAGGAAATGCCTTTTGCGGCAAGCGCACGGGCGAGTGAAAGCAGAAAACGCGGATTCTTTTCCTCTTCAAGCCGTCCGCAAAAGCCGACCGTCAGGCAATCAAGGGGCAGAGCGAGCGCTTGCCGCCGCATGCGCATAGCCTTCTCGTCGGGGCGTTTTTTTGGCGGTGCGCCGTTTTGAACCGTCAGAACCGATGAAGCGGGCATGCCCTCGCGCAAGAGCATTTTTTCGGCGCATGTTGCCGTGGCAACCGAAAGATGTGTGAAGGGGCGGGCGGCAAGGGAAAGGGCGCGTGCAAGCAGGGGGCAGCGGCTTCTCGACGATTCGAACACGCAATGCTTTGTGAGCAAGAGAAAGGCGTGCGGTGCGGCAAAAAAGGCCGCCACGCGCGCGCCGAATGCGCCGTGCGTTTGCACAATATCGGGGGCAAACGCAGAGATGCTTTGCCCGAGCTTGCAAAGATCGCGCACTGAAAAGGAGCGCTTTTGCAGATCAAGCGCGATCACGGTGACGGGAAGAGGCGCGAGCTTGCGTTCGGCCTCACTGCCGCGCGGCAGAATGACACCGTAGCGGAAGCGGCGGTGGTCTCCCGATGAAAAAAGGGCGGTGAGATGGGAAAGCGCACCGCCGAAGGAGCCGTCCGACAGCACGTGTAAAACGGCGATTCTCGAATCCTTCATGCAAGCATACCCTTCCTTTTTCTTTTCAGTATTGACCGAAAAAGGGCACGTCATGCAAAAAAGCGATCAGCGCTTGGCCTTGAAATAATCCGAAAGCAACGCGCGGCACTCCTCTTCAAGCACCCCTGCACGCACCTTGAGCGCGTGATTGAAGGGCAGATCCGAGAGCGTGCAAAGCGAGCCGAGCGCACCGAAGCGGCGGTCGTACGCGCCGTAGACCACGCGGTCAAGCCGCGCGTTGATGGACGCGCCCGCACACATGGCGCAGGGCTCGAGCGTGACGTAAAGGGTACAGCCGTGCAAGCGCCAGCCGCCAAGGGCTCGGCAGGCCTCTTCAATGGCTAAAATCTCGGCATGGGCGGTGGCGCACTTTCTGTGCTCGCGCAAATTGGAGGCAGCGGCAATGATCTCGTCACCGCGCACGATGAGCGCGCCGATCGGCACCTCGTCCTCCTCGGCGGCTTTTTTTGCAAGCGCGATGGCGAGGCGCATGTAATGCTCGTCCATCTCTTCGGGGACGGGGGGCGGTACGGGACGGTATTGGTTCATGAAGGTGCTCCTTTGACAAGATAATATCGAAAAAATTGATGAAATTTCAGGAAAAGGTATGGACTTTTGCGCGCTTTTGGGGTAAACTGTATATAAGAAAAGAAATGGGGGACAGCGGTATGCAAAAGGCGAGGATCAAGCGCGCGTTTTTGATCGTTCTTGACGGATTCGGGATCGGGGAAGCACCCGACGCCGAAAAATTCGGTGACGTGGGGGCAAACACGCTCAAAAGCGTTTACCGAACCAACCGTGCGCACATCGATACGCTCTTATCGCTCGGGCTTGGCAGAATTGAGGGCAATGACTTTCTGCCCGACGTCACCCCCTGCGGCGTTTACGCGCGCATGAGCGAGCGTTCGGGGGGCAAGGATACAACGGTTGGCCATTGGGAGCTTTGCGGCCTTGCAAGCGAAAGGGCACTGCCGACCTATCCCGACGGCTTTCCGCAGGCGCTGCTTGACGCACTCTCCCGTGCCACGGGGCGCGGTATTCTTTGCAACCGTCCCTATTCGGGCACGCAGGTCATTGCCGATTACGGAGAAGAGCATCTTCGGAGCGGAGATTTGATCGTTTATACCTCGGCTGACAGCGTTTGCCAGATCGCCGCGCACGAATCGCTGATTCCGCCCGAAGCGCTTTACGAGATCTGCCGCCTGGCGCGTGAGATTTTTTCGGGCGAGCATGCGGTGGGGCGCATCATCGCGCGTCCCTTCGAGGGGTCGGCGCCGCACTTCGTGCGCACCGAGCGCCGCCGTGATTTTTCGCTTGCGCCGCGCGGCGAAACCTTGCTTGATCGGCTTTCCCGTGATGGCTATGACGTGATCGGCGTGGGCAAGATCGAGGATATCTTCGTGTCGCGCGGACTGACCGACAGCATTCATACGGGCAATAACGGAGAGGGCATGCAAGCAACGCTTTCGCTCCTTGACCGCGATTTTCACGGCCTTGCCTTCGTCAATCTGGTGGATTTCGATATGGTGTACGGCCATCGGCGCAATGCCGTCGGCTATGCCGACGC
>JAFVXT010000042.1 GCA_017501005.1 Clostridia bacterium | reverse complement strand
GCCATGCCCATGGTGAGTGCCGAATCGGGCATGGTAGCGCCGTCGGTGAAGAAGCGGGCGTTTGCCTCAAGCGTGCTTTCGGTCAGAGGCGTTTTGTGCGTGCAGGGCACGAGCGTTTCATCGGGCTCGTTGAAGCCGATGTGGCCGTTCAAGCCGATGCCGAGGATCTGCAGATCAATGCCGCCTGCCTCGTCAAGCATTTTTTCGTAATTGGCGCATTCGAGCTCGGCATCTTCGGCCTCGCCGTTCGGGATATGAATGCGGCTTTCAGGAACATTTATGTGGTTGAAGAGATTGTCGTTCATGAAATAGCGATAGCTGTGCGTATCGTCAGGTTTGATCGGATAATATTCGTCAAGATTGAAGGTGGTGATCTTCGAGAAATCAAGCTCACCCCTTTGGTAACGCTCGACCAGCACCTTGTACGTGCCGACGGGCGTGCCGCCCGTGGCAAGACCGAGCACGGAATCAGGCTTTTCCTTGATTTGCGCCGTGATCAGATCGGCGGCGGCAAGCGACATTTGCTCGTAGTTTTCGGTAACCAGAATTTTCATTGGGAATTTCCTCCGTGAGTGTTTTTTTACGCTTTTTCGTGCGGTGCGCGAAAAAGCGCGTGACCGTATGACGCGCAAAGGACGCCGAGCTTTCCCGCAGGTCCTTTGCGCGTTCGTTTGATTCTTTGAAATTGATGCTTAATAGCGTGCGAGTACGGCGGCGATCTCCTCGGCTGCATCGTCTGCCATTTCCTGAATGGCGCGCTGATCCTCACCCTCCACCATGATGCGGATGAAGGGCTCGGTGCCCGACGGACGGACAACGGCGCGTCCCTGTGCGCCGAGCTTTTCTTCAAGGGAATCAATGATATCCTTGATATCGGGATCGGTATAGAAGGCGAGCTTGGCTTCGGGGGTGGTATTGACGTTGACGGTACACTGCGGATATTTCTTCATGACCGAGGCAAGCTCGGAGAGCTTTTTGCCCGTGCGTGCCATGAGCGAGAGCAGCTGTGCGGCGGTGAGCTGACCGTCACCCGTGGTGGCAAAATCGCGGAAGATGATGTGGCCCGACTGCTCGCCGCCGAAGGAAAAGCCGCCCAGCTCAATGCGCTCCAGCACGTAGCGGTCGCCGACCTTGGTGTCGATGAAGTCGATACCGTATTCCTCGCAGAACTTGCGCAGACCGAGGTTGGTCATGATCGTGCCGATCAGGGTATTCTTTGCGAGCTTACCTCTGCCCTTCATATCAAGAGCTATGGCGGCCATGATCATATCGCCGTCGATCTCGTTGCCCATTTCGTCAACGGCCAGGCAGCGGTCGGCATCGCCGTCGAAGGCGATACCGCAGTCAAGGCCGTGCTCACGCACGTAGCGCGCGAGATGTTCAAGATGAGTAGAGCCGCAGTCGCGGTTGATGTTCACGCCGTCGGGGGTATTGGCAAGCACGTCGCAGCGCGCGCCGAGCGAGTTGAAAAGCTCCTCGGCTGTGGCAACGGCAGAGCCGTTTGCGCAGTCGAGGGCAATGTGCAGTCCGTCAAGCGAGTGCGAAACGCTGGCGCGGATGTGCGCCATATAATCGCGGTGGGCACGCTCGGAGAAGGAGACCGTGCCGATCTCGTTCGACTGTGCCATGACGGGGGCGGGGGTGTTGTCAAGAACGATGGACTCAATGCGTTCCTCCAGCTCATCGGGGAACTTGAAGCCCTCCTCGTCGAAGATCTTGATGCCGTTAAATTCATAGGGGTTATGCGATGCGCTGATCATAATGCCCGCGCGCGCCTTGTATTTTTCCACAAGGAAAGCAACGGCGGGGGTGGAGACTGTGCCGAGTCTGATGACGTCCGCACCCACCGAGCAAAGACCTGCCGTGACGGCAGAGGCCAGCATCTCGGAGGAAAGGCGCGTGTCCTGACCGATCAGCACCAGGGGGTGATAGCGGCGCTTGCGCGAGAGCAGAGAGCCGACAGCGCGGCCGATTTGCATGGCGCGCTCGCAGTTGAGAAAATCGTTCGCAATTCCGCGAACACCGTCAGTTCCGAAAAGTCCGTGCATAGTTTTATACCTCTTTTTTAAGTTCTTATTTTGAAATCAAAGAGTCAGAGTGCCATGCGGGGAACGAACACGCCCGTATCCTTGCAGATCGAATCGGCGGGCACTGTGCCGCGCACGCGCGTGAGGGGGTAGACGATCGCATTGCGCCCGACACTTGAGCCGGGGAAGAGCACGGCGTTACAGCCGATCTCGGCATTGTCACCGAGAAATGTGCCGATCTTGCGAAGAGAGGTTTGTATTTCCTCCCCCTCCGCACGCAAAACGAGATTCTTTTTGTCCGAACGGACGTTCGAGGCGATCGAGCCCGCGCCCATGTGCGCACGGTAGCCGAGAATCGAATCGCCGACGTAATTGTAATGGGGCACTTGCACAAGGTCAAAGAGAATCGCGTTTTTGATCTCGCAGGAATTGCCGACAAGAGCACCCGCACCGATCAAGACCGCGCCGCGAATGTAGGCGCAGTGGCGGATCTCCGCCTCCTCGCCGATCACGGTCGGCCCTTCGATCAGGGCACTTTTCGCCACCTTCGCGCTCTTAGCAATATAAACGTCCTCGGAGACACGCTCGTAAAGCGCGCTCGGGAGCGATTTGCCTAAAGCACGCACGAAATCGGCGATCTTCGGCAATGCCTCGTGCGGATAGGTCAGCGGCCGCAAAAGCTCTGCGGCCATCGTGTGCGAAAGATCGAAAAGGTCTTCAATTTTCAGAATACCCATAAGAATCCTTTCTTCATTTCAAAAATGAACGGGTAAAAATTCTTTCGTTTTTCCACCACTTTTTCAGTATAGCACAAAATAGGACATTTGTCAATAGAAAAGCGAGACAAAAAGACATAAATGAATATTTTGATAGAAAAATGCGGTCAATAGGGTGAAAACGTCCACGTAAAAAAGACGAAAAGTAAGATTGGGAAGGACTTTCCGCAGGAAGGACAAAAAGGCTCGAAAAAGTGTTTTTTATGCGAAAAAAAGAGGGAGTTTTTGAAATGCTCTTGCAATCACGCGCGAATTGTGATACAATGCTTTTGATAAGAAATATATGATCTATTCTAAAGAAATAAAGGACTTTTTCGGCGCACGGAGAAAGCATCGCGCGATAGGTGCATATCAGTAGTATATGCGCATTTGGCGCATTTGACACGCCGAAGAAAAAAGAGAATGAAAAATGATCGGAACCGATAAAGAACATTGCTTTGAGGTGGCCGTGGTGGGCGCGGGCCATGCGGGTGTGGAGGCGGCGTTGGCCGCGGCACGCATGGGAGCGCGGACGGCGCTTTTCACGCTTTCGCTCGATGCGCTTGCCAACATGCCCTGCAATCCCTCGATCGGGGGAAGCGGCAAGGGGCATCTCGTGTATGAGATCGATGCCTTGGGCGGCGAGATGGGGCGCGCGGCAGACCGCGTGACCTTGCAGTCGCGCACGCTCAATTTAGGGAAGGGCGCGGCCGTGCATTCCAAGCGCGTGCAGGCAGACCGTATGGCCTACCGTGCCTTGATGAAAAAAACGGTGGAGCAGTGCGAGAATCTGCATCTCATTCAGGCCGAAATCAAGGAGGTTTTGTTTGAAGAAGCCGAGGACGGCCACCGCGCCGTCGGTGTGCGCACGCATCTCGGTGAGGTTTTTGCGTGCGCGCGCGTGATCCTCGCCACGGGCACGTATCCCGGCGGTCAGCTTTTCGTTGGCGATACCGTCACGGACGGCGGCCCCGACGGCATGTGCGCCTCGGTCGGGCTTTTTGATTCGCTTGCGAAAATCGGCATTGCCGTCATGAGATTCAAAACAGGAACGCCCGCGCGCATCAACCGCCGCTCGCTTGATTTTTCGAAAATGGAGGTGCAGGAGGGAGAGCGCGATCCGCAGCCCTTCTCGGTCTGCACGAAAAAAGAGGAGTATCACTTTGAGGATACCCCCTGCCATATGATTTATACCACGCCCGAAACGCATAAAATCATCAAAGAGAATCTGCACCGCAGTGCCCTTTACGGCGGTAAGATCACGGGCACGGGCCCGCGCTACTGCCCGTCGATTGAGGATAAGGTGGTGCGCTTTGCCGACAAGGAACGGCATCAGCTGTTCGTTGAGCCGACGGGTGCGGATACGGACGAACTTTATCTGCAGGGCTTCAGCACTTCCATGCCCCCCGACGTGCAGAGAAAAATGATCCGCTCGCTTCCCGGCTTTGAAAACGCCGAGATCATGCGCTATGCCTATGCGATTGAATACGATTGCATTGATCCCACCGCCCTTCGCCAGACGCTGGAATTTGCCACGGTGCACGGCCTTTACGGCGCAGGGCAGGTGAACGGCACCTCGGGCTATGAGGAGGCGGCGGCGCAGGGGCTTGTGGCGGGCGTGAACGCCGTGCTTTCCTTGCGCGCCGAGAAGCCGCTGATTCTTTCGCGTGCCTCCTCCTATATCGGCACGATGATCGACGATCTTGTGACCAAGGGCACGAAGGAGCCTTACCGCATCATGATCTCTCGCTCGGAATACCGCTTGCTTTTGCGCCAGGATAATGCCGATCTGCGCCTCTCCGAGGAGGGCTACCGCGTGGGGCTTCTGTCCGAGGAACGCTACAGGCGCTTTCTCGCCCGCCGTGCGGCCATCGAGCGTGAGATCGCGCGCATGAAGGAGACTGTGATTGCGCCGAGTGCGTGCGTGAAGGCCTTCCTTGAACTCAAGGGCAGTGCGCCGATTGAAACGGGCGTGCGCCTCTCCGAGCTTTTGCGCCGCCCCGAGCTTAGTTACCGAATGCTGGCCGAGATTGATCCGAGCCGCCCGACGCTTGACGAAAGCGTGTGCGTGACGGCAGAGCTTGAGGTGAAATACGAGGGCTATATCAAGCGGCAGCTTGCGGAGGTTGCCCGCCGCGCGGAAACAGAGGAATTACCGCTCCCCGACGGCCTTGATTACCGTGAGGTCAAGGGCTTGCGCCTCGAGGCCATTGAAAAGCTCAACAAAAGCAAGCCCGTCACGGTGGGGCAGGCCTCGCGCATGAGCGGTGTGAATCCCGCCGACGTGACCGTACTTTTGCTTTACCTGAAGCAATTTAAGGATAAAAGCCTTCCCCAGTGGGGGAAGGGGGACCGCGATAGCGGTGGATGAGGTGTTGTTGCGCATAAGCGCAACAGGGACCGCGACAGCAGTGTTAATAGACGCATTGCAGGCAATGCTTACTAGCAAGTTTTCGCTAAAGCGAAAATCTTGCATGAGGTGTTGTGTTCAGCTCGGCTGAACACGGACCGCGACAGCGGTGTGTAGCGACGCAATCAGAGATTGCTTACGCATCAAGCGTTTCGCTAAAGCGAAAAGCTTGCATGAGGTGCTGTTTACGAAAATATTGCCAAGATGAAAGGACTCTCGATGAAGGACATTCAAATCGTGATCAAGGAGCTTGCGCTGTACGCCGAGAAAAAAGGCTTGACAGAGCCCTCTGACAGAAGCTATATCATCAACCGTCTGATCGAAAGGATGGGGCTTTCCGCCTTTGACGATCCCGCGCTTGACGGAGAAAGGGATCTTGAAGACATACTCGAAGACCTTTGCGACTATGCGTACGAAAAGGGGCTGATCGCCGAGAACAGCGTGACCTACCGCGATCTTTTCGATACCTCCTTGATGGGCATTCTCACCCCCCGCCCCTCCGAGGTGCAGAAAAAATTCTTCTCGCTTTACAAGGAGCAGGGCGCGGAGGCGGCCACCGACTATTTCGTGCAGCTTGCCTATGACTCTGACTATATCCGCACCTACCGCGTGAAGCGCGACCTTACATGGAAAGCGCCCTCCCGCTACGGCGAGATGGATATCACCGTCAATCTCTCCAAGCCCGAAAAGGATCCGCGTGCCATTGCGGCCGCCAAGCTGCTTCCGCAAAGCGGCTACCCAAAGTGCCTTTTGTGCCATGAAAACGAAGGGTATGCGGGCACGCTTGCCTCGCCCGCACGGCAGAATCTGCGCCAGATCCCTCTCACGATGGGCGATACCCCTTGGTATTTGCAGTATTCGCCCTACGTTTATTATAACGAGCATTGCATTGCGCTTTCCGCGTTGCATACACCCATGAAAATCGATGAATCCACCTTCGTGAAGATGCTGGATTTCGTCAGCCTTTTGCCGCACTATTTCATCGGCTCGAATGCCGATCTGCCCATTGTCGGCGGCTCGATCCTCTCGCACGATCATATGCAGGGCGGCCGCTATTGCTTTGCCATGGAAAGGGCGGAGATTGAGATTCCGCTTACCTTTGCAGGCTATCCCGAGGTGTCGGCGGGCATCGTGCATTGGCCGATGGCGGTCATTCGCCTGTCAAGTGAAAATCGGGAGTCTTTGACCGCGCTTGCCTCGCACATTCTGCGCGAATGGCGTGCCTATACCGACGAGAGTGCCTTCATTTTGGCCGAAAGTGACGGCGAAAAGCACAATACGGTCACTCCGATCGCCCGTATGCGTGAGGGCAAATACGAGCTTGACCTGGTTTTGCGCAACAATATCACAACCGACGAGCACCCCCTTGGTGTTTACCATCCGCATGCCGAGCTGCACCATATCAAGCGCGAGAATATCGGGCTGATCGAGGTCATGGGCTTGGCCGTTTTGCCCGCGCGCCTGAAAAACGAGATCGAATGGACAGCCGATGCGATCGTCAAAGGAAAGAATATCGAAGAGGACGAGCGCATCTCCCCACACGCCGCATGGGCAAGGGAGATCTGCGCGAGAAGAACGGATCTGACCGCGGAAAACGTGACCGAGATCCTGAAGGAAGAGATCGGCGCGGTTTTTGTGCGCGTTTTAGAGGACGCGGGCGTTTATAAAACCGACCGAGAGGGCAGAGAGGCCTTCCTTCGCTTTGCCCGCCAAGCGGGTGCGCGCTGATGGGGCGCGTTGCATGGCGCGGCGGCACGCTGCTTGCACCCTTGCCGCCCGCGCTTGTCAGCTGCGGTACGGGGGAAGAGGTGAATCTTCTGACGGTTGCGTGGACGGGGATTTTATCAACCGTTCCCCCAAAGACCTATATTTCGGTGCGCCCCTCCCGCCATTCCTACGGCCTTTTACTCTCGCAGGGGGAATTTGTCATTCATCTGCCGAGTGCCGCCATGGCGCGCACGGTTGACTTTTGCGGCATGTATACGGGGGCAAAGGTGAATAAAATTGAAAGGTGCGGCTTGCATCTCACCGCATCCAAATCAGTTTCGGTGCCCACGGTTTCCGAATGTCCGTTAGCCCTTGAATGCCGTATCTTTGACCGCGTGCCGCTCGGCTCGCACGATATGTTTTTGGCCGACGTGACGGCGGTGACACTTGACGAACGCTTGCTTGACAAAAACGGCACGCTTCATATGGAGCGCGCAGACCTTCTTGCCTATGCGCACGGCCATTATTACGCGCTTGGACAGCAGATTGGCAAGTTTGGCTTTTCGGCCGTGAAGAAAAACAGCTACAAACGCAAAAGGAATGCGAAGGAGATAAGAAAAACCAAATGATCAAACGCTTCATTTCCTATTATAAGCCCTACCGCGTGCTTTTTTCGCTCGATATGGCGGCGGCGCTCGTGCTTGCCCTTTGCGATCTTTTCTATCCGCAGTTCACGCGCAGCATCATCAATGAATTTACCCCTGCGGGCAAATGGCGCATGATCCTTATCTTTGCTGCCATTTTGCTCGGCATTTACCTAATCAAATGCACCATGTCCTATTTTGTCAACTACGTGGGGCATATGGTGGGTGTGCGTATGCAGGCGGATATGCGCCGCGATCTTTTCGCGCACATGGAATCGCTTCCCTGTAAATTTTACGATAACAACAAAACGGGCTCGCTCATGTCGCGCATGACAAACGACCTTTTCGACGTCTCCGAGCTTGCCCACCACGGCCCCGAGGATCTCTTCATTTCGGCCATACTTCTTGTCGGCGCGTGCGTGATGATGGTGCAGATCGATTGGCTGCTGACCTTGCTTGTCTTTTGCGTCTTGCCGCCCATGCTGCTTTTCATGATCTACGAGCGGCGCAAGATGCGCGAAGCCTTCATGAAATCGCGCGAGGAGATTGCCGAGATCAATGCAGGGCTTGAAAACAGCATTGCGGGCATTCGCGTGAGCAAGGCCTATACCTCGGATCGCCATGAAAAGAAGAAGTTCGCCGTGGCAAACGGCCGCTTCGTCCTCGCGCGCAAGGACGCTTACCGCGCCATGGGCGAATTTAGCGCGGGCATGGGGCTTCTCACCGATATTCTCAATCTGATCGTGCTTGGCGGCGGCGGTCTTTGCGTGATCTTCCGCGGCATGGACTACGGTGATTTTGCCGCCTTTATCCTCTATACGAACGTCTTTTTGCAGCCCGTGCGCCGCATCATCGGCTTCGTTGAGCAGTACCAAAACGGTATGACGGGCTTTGCGCGCTTTGTGGAAGTGATGGAGCAAGCCCCTGAAGCCGACCGCCCAAACGCACGCGCGCTTGATAAGGTCAAGGGTGAGATTGCCTTCCATGACGTCTCCTTTGCCTATGACGAGGGTGAAAACGTGCTTTCCTCGATCACCTTTACGGTGAAGGCGGGCAAAACGCTGGCACTCGTCGGCTCGTCGGGCGGCGGCAAGACCACGGTCTGCCACCTGATCCCGCGCTTTTACGAGCTTGCCGACGGACAGGGAAGCATCACGTTGGACGGCGTTGACGTGCGGGATATCACGCTCACCTCGCTGCGCTCGCATATCGGTATCGTCTCGCAGGACGTCTTTCTCTTCAATGCCACGGTTTATGAAAACATTGCCTACGGTGAGCCGAACGCCACGCGCGAGGAGGTGGAGGCGGCCGCCCGCCGTGCCAATATCCACGAGGACATCATGGCCATGCCGAACGGCTACGACACCGTGGTCGGCGAGCGCGGCGTGAAGCTCTCGGGCGGACAGAAGCAGCGTGTGTCGATCGCGCGCGCCTTCCTCAAGAATCCCCCCGTGCTGATCCTCGACGAGGCAACCAGCGCGCTTGATAACGTCACCGAGCATATGGTGCAAAATAGCCTTGACGAGCTTTCGCGCGGCCGCACCGTCATCGTGGTGGCGCACCGCCTGACCACCGTGCGCCGTGCCGACGAGATCCTCTTCCTTGACGGCGAGGGGATTCGAGAGCGCGGCACGCACGAGGAATTACTTCGAAATAACGGACCTTACGCAGAGCTTTGCCGCACAGCAGAGAAGGAATGAACGTCATTCGAATACAAAGGAAAACCTCATGAAATTTCAACTTGTAGCAACCTGTCTTTTCGGACTTGAGCATTTGCTTGGCGAGGAGATCGACGCGCTTGGCTATCAGCGCGTGGAGACCATCGACGGGCGCGTGTATTTTGAAGGCGACGAGCAGGCGGTTTCACTTGCCAATATCTTTTTGCGCTATGCCGAGCGCGTGTATATTCTGCTCGGGCGCTTTCACGCCGCCACCTTTGACGAGCTTTTTGAGCATACGCGTGCGCTGCCCTGGGAAAACTGGATAGGGAAGAGTGATACCTTTCCCGTCAAGGGACATTCGATCCGCAGCACCCTCTTTTCGGTGCCCGACTGCCAGAAGATCGTCAAGCGTGCCGTGGTGGCACGGCTTTCGGAGAAGTACGGCATTTCCTGGTTTGACGAGCAAGGGCCGACCTACCAGATCGAATTTTTCCTCTTCCGCGACCAAGCGGCTTTGATGATTGATACCTCGGGCGTGCCGCTGCACAAGCGCGGCTACCGTCCCGAAGCCAATACCGCACCCTTGCGTGAAACGCTGGCGGCGGCCTTGGCCGCGATGGCGCGTCCGCGCGAGGAGGTTCTTTTCTGGGATCCCTTCTGCGGCTCGGGCACGATCGCCATTGAAGCGGCCATGCTCCATAACCGTATTGCCCCCGGTGTCAACCGTCACTTCGCCGCCGAGCGCTTTCCGCAGATTCGGACAGCGCTTTGGCGCGAGGCGCGCGAGGAAGCGCGGGACGGCCGTATAGAAAGCCATTTTGAGGTCTATGCCTCGGATATTGAGGAGGAGTGCGTGGCCTTGACCGCGCGCAATGCCGAGCGTGCGGGAGTGGCGGGCACTGTCCGTGCCTTTCAGCGCGATGCGCGCAAAATCGGTGCCGAGGGACGGCGGGGCACGGTGGTCACCAATCCCCCCTACGGAGAGCGTATGCAGACAAAAGACGAGGTCGAGCGGCTTTACCGTGAGATCGGTGCGCATTTTGCCACCCTCTCCCCCTGGCAGATCTATATCATTTCGTCACACGAGGGATTCGAACGCCTGTACGGACGGCGCGCCGACAAGGTGCGCAAGCTCTATAACGGCATGATCCCCTGTTATTACTATCAATTTTTTAAGAACCGTCAAGGCGACCGACAGACAGAGAGAAAAGCGGGCGGCGAACGGTTCGGAAAGAGTAGGTATCCCCATGAAAAAGGCAACTAAACTCATTCTGGCGGCCATACTGACGCTGGCCTTCGGCTTTGTATGGTTCTATTTCACCCTGCCTGCCGTGAATCTGCGCGCCGCATCCTTCTGGATCACGCTCGTATTGCTCGGTGCCGTGTTCTTCTTCGCTTATAAGATTTTCGGCGGCCGTTCGGCCTTCGAATCCTTTGCCCACAACGCAAAGGAGAAAAACGGCCAAAAGAAGCCGATGGGCAAAAGAGCCAAGCAGATACTGATCGTCGCCATGATTCTGGCGGTGGTGATCATTGCCGCTTCTTTCATCACCTCCTCGCGCGTGTTCCGCGCCTCCGACTATCAGAAGATGCTGACGGTGAATGAGGCTGACTTTGCCGAGGACATTGCCGAGCTGCCGATCTCGCAGATTCCGATCGTTGACCGCGACGTGGCGGCACGCCTGAGCACCCGTAAGCTCGGTGAGGTGGTGGAGCTCGTTTCGCAGTTCAACGTGGCAGACTATTATTCGCAGATCAACTACAAGGAAAAGCCCTTCCGTGTCACCCCTCTTGAATACGACGGTATTCTCAAGTGGTTTGCAAACAAGGAGGAGGGCATTCCTTACTATATCACCATTGATATGGCCACGCAGGAAACCACGCTCGTCAAGCTGCCCGAGGGCATGAAGTATTCGCCGAGCGAGTATTTCTCGCGCAATCTGGAGCGCCATATCCGCTTCCGCTATCCCACCAAGATGTTCGAGAATCTCTCCTTTGAGATTGATGACGAGGGCAAGCCCTATTGGGTGATGTCCTATTACGATTACACCTTCGGGCTCTTTGGCGGTAAGGATATCAAGGGTATCATTCTCGTGGATGCCGTCACGGGTGAGATGACCGATTATACGGTTGACCGTGTGCCGCAGTGGATCGACAAGGTTTATGCCGCCGATATGATCATCGAGCAGGCCGACAACTGGGGCACGCTCAAAAACGGCTTCTTGAACTCTGTCTTTACGCAAAAGGACGTGATCGAGACCACCGACGGCTATAACTATATCGCCGTTGACGATGACATGTGGCTCTATACGGGCTTGACCAGCGTTGTGGCCGACGAATCCAATATCGGCTTCATTCTCGTCAATATGCGCACGAAAGAGGCCAAGACCTATTCGATCAACGGTGCGGAGGAATATTCCGCTATGAGCTCGGCCGAGGGCCAGGTGCAGAATCTGCGCTATACCGCCACCTTCCCGATCCTCGTCAACATCGGCGATCAGCCCACTTACTTTTTGAGTCTGAAGGATAACGCAGGGCTTGTCCGTATGTACGCCTACGTGTCGGTCTCCGACTACCAGAAGGTGGCCGTTGCCGATACGATCGAGGGCGCACGTGCAAAATATATGACCATGCTCGGCGTCAGCGATTCGACGATAGAGCCGCCCGCAGGGGAAGAATTGCCCGAGCTGAAAGGGCTTGTCAGCGCGATTGCCTCGGCTGTCGTTGACGGCAATACCGTCTATTATATCGAGGTGTCGACAGGGGAAGGCAGCGCGATCTACCGCGCGTCGATCAAGCTCGACAACCGCTTGCCGCTTCTCGCGGCAGGTGAGACGGTCACCTTCCGCGCAAACGAAGAGGGTGTGGTGACGGAAATCATCAAAATCGGAGAATAAAACCGAGCCTCGCTTCAAAGAAGTGAGCGAAAACGCATGAAAGGAGGGAAAACGCCATGCAAGAAAGCACGAAAAAAACCGTTGGACGTCTTTTGCTGACTCTCTTCGGTCTCTCACTTGTCATTGGCGGCGCTTACCTTCTTTTCCGCGCGCTCGGCTGGACCGATATCAGCCGCGAGGGCTTGCAGAAATTCATTGAATCCATGGGTGTGATCGCCCCGATCATCTTTATGATCATCAGCTTTTTGCAGGTCACCTTCATTCCGATCCCCGGGGCTGTGACCGTGTGGGCGGGGTGCTACGTGTTCGGCTGGTTTCGTTCGCTTCTTTATTCCTACGTCGGCATGATGGCGGGTTCCATGGTGGCCTTTTGGCTCGGGCGCGCCGTTGGACGGCGGTTCGTCAGTTGGCTGCTCGGCAGCTCCGAAAAGACCGACGAGTGGCTCATGAAATTCAAGGACCGCGAAAACGTGCTGCTCTTTTTCATGTTCCTCTTTCCCGGCTTTCCCGACGATATCCTTTGCTCGCTTGCGGGCATTCTGCCCATCACCTGGGGCGGGTTCTTTGCCATGCAGGCGGTCACGCGCGCCACGAGCATTGGCGCCACCGTGCTCTTTTTGTCGGGCGATATCATTCCGTACCACGGCTGGGGGCTCGTCGTGCTCGGTGCTTGCGCCGCCGTCGGGCTGGTTGCCTTCATCATCTGCTTCCGCCGCGCCGCCGAGATTAACGCCTGGTGCGTGGCAAAGCTCAAAAGGATCTCGCGCATGAAGGCTTTTGATTTTCTTGAGCGCATGAAGAATCGGACGCTCTCCGAAAGAGAAGACCGCCTCGCCAAAAAAAGAGCGAGGATAGAACAAAAAAACAGAAAACAATGAGAAAAACCGAAGGTTTTCTCTTGTGTTTTTCCAAAAATCAAGAGGGCCGCCGTTCAAATGAACGGCGGCCCTCTGGAGGTTGCCAGATTTAGAGCAGAAATCGTTGATCTCGCGAACGTCGGCGTACTTGGTACGACAGAGCGCGAGAGCGACGATAGAACAAAAGGATATAATAAAAAAGGCGGAAAACGGGGATAAAATCCCTGTTTTCTACCTCAAATTCATCTTCAATTGATAAAACAAACACGAGGAGCACCGTTCTTATGAACGATGCCCCTTTTGTTCGTTTCTGCCTAAATGTGACAGCCTCTTTTTTTATCTGAATTATTTTTTGAGTGCCACGCGTGCGGCGGTCAAGGTGTTTTTGAGGAGCATGGTGATGGTCATCGGTCCGACACCGCCGGGGACGGGG
>JAFVXT010000041.1 GCA_017501005.1 Clostridia bacterium | reverse complement strand
GGCTCCACCGTTCAGCCTATAAAAACACAAGCGTTGAAGCGGATTTTCTTTCTTCTTCAACCAAAGCGAGGGCACACGTCACGCTCTCGATCCGTCCGATTCGCTTGATTCCCTTCGGTATCTATTCGCTTTTCCACTTTGTCACCATTCGCAACACGCTGCTTGAAGAGATCAAAGCCCAAAAGGCAGAAGAGGCCAAGGCCTTGGAAAAGCTCGCAAAAGCACCGTCTGAAAGTAAACAATAAAAAATAAAATAAAGTATCTTCATACGAAAGGAACATTATCATGGCAGAAAACAATATCGGCAATATCATTGGAAGTGCTGTTGAAAACCTCAAAGAGCTGGCCGGTACCGAAACGGTCATCGGAAACCCGATTGTCACCGCAAACGGCACGACCGTCATTCCCGTTTCCAAAATTTCTCTTGGTATCGCATCGGGCGGTATTGATTACAATCCCAAGAAGCCCCAGCCGAAAGCAACCAAGAATTTCGGTGGTGGCGGCGGAACCGGCGTTAATATCGCACCTGTTGCCTTTTTGATCGTCTCTCCCGAGGGACAGGTCAATCTCCTTCCGATCACCGCAGGCGGCGGCAGCGACGATAAGATCGACAAGATCACCTCTCTCATCGAGCGTTCGCCCGACATTCTCGAAAAGATCAAACGCGTCTTCGTGAAGAAGAAGGAAGACACCTCCGACGTTGAAGAGATCGCAGAAGATATCGTCAATGCGGCAGAAGCTCTTGAAGAAGAAATTGAAAAAGGCCAAAGCGAAGAATAATTTCTTTATTTTGGAATGTTTTCGGTAAAAAGCGTTATTTTGACTTTCCATCTGTTTCTTACCTTTTTCCACTATTTTTAACGCTCTTCCTTTTGCATAATCAAAGCCGAATATCCGCACATTAAAAGAAAATTCTTTTTGTGAGGTATTTCGTGAAAAAAAGAGCATTGTCACTTTTCTTCGCCTGCCTTTTACTCTTCCCTTGCACCCTGCGCTCGTATGCAGCTATACCTTCTCTTTCCGCATCCTCGGCCGTTTTATACGAGCCCGATTCGGAAACCTTTTTGTGCGAAAAGGATGCTGATACCAAAAGGCCGATGGCGAGCACGACGAAAATTATGACCGCCCTTGTGGCGATTGAAAACTCCTCTCTTGACGAGTGCGTAACGGTTCCCAAGGAAGCGGTTGGCATTGAAGGCTCGTCCGTCTATTTGGAAGAGGGCGAGACTCTTCCTATGGAAAGCTTGCTTTATGCTGTGCTTTTGCAAAGCGCCAATGACGCGGCGGCCGCCATCGCCTATGCTGTAGGCGGCAGTATTGAAGGCTTTGCGGAAATGATGAACGAGCGCGCACGTGCGCTTGGTCTTGAAAACACGCACTTCGTCAATCCCCACGGACTTCACGATAACGAGCACTATACCACCGCACGCGAGCTTGCGCTGATTGCCGCTTGCGCGATGAAAAACCAGACGTTTCGGGAGATCGCTTCCACCAAGAAGAAAACGCTTTCCTTCCGAAACGGCACGGTTTCACGCGTTGTCTGCAACCATAACCGTTTACTTTCCATGTACGGAGGCACGGTCGGCGTCAAAACGGGCTTTACGAAAAAAAGCGGGCGCTGCCTTGTCAGCGCAGCTGAACGAGACGGTGTTTTGCTGATTGCCGTCACCTTGAATGCGGCAAACGATTGGCAGGATCACATTTCACTTTTAGATCGCGGATTTGCCGCTTTTGAAAAGCAAACACTTATCGAAGAAAACGGCTACACCCTGACACTTCCCGTCTTGAAGGGAAAGAAGAGCGAGATCACCGTTTCAAACGCTTTGCCCCTCACGGCCGTTCTGCCGCGCGGAGAAAAAGCTGAAATCATTGTCTCGCTTGAAAGCGACACCTTCGAAGCTCCCATCAAAAAAGGGACGCATCTTGGTGAAGTATACGCGCTTTACCGCGGCAAGCGCATTGCCTCCTCTCCGCTCGTCAGCTGCGAAGCCGTCAAAAAAGAGAAAACGAAAAAGAACCTATGGGGCAGCCTTTTTGACTGACTCCCATCATAAAGGACAAGCTATGGCATTCATACGATTACAGAAATTTTTTACAGATTGCGGTGTTCTTTCAAGACGCGCAGCGGAATCCGAGATCGAAGCGGGAAACGTTACGGTCAACGGTCACGTGGCACAGATCGGCATGAAGATTGATCCTGCACGCGACATTGTGGTCTACCGCGGCAAGCGTCTTGAAAAGAAAAGCGGGGCATTTACTTATATCGTGCTGAACAAACCGCGCGGTTATCTGACAAGCGTCTCCGATCCCGACGGCCGCCGTTGCGTGACCGATCTTTTGGAGGATGTCAGCACGCGCGTTTATCCCGTCGGCCGACTCGATAAAAACTCTGAGGGGATTCTTCTGCTCACCGATGACGGCGAGCTCGCCAACAGATTGATGCACCCGCGTCATACGATTGGCAAGTATTACCGTGTCAAGGTTGGCGGACGAGTCACCCCCGAGCAGCACCGCGCACTCACCTCTCCCATGGTGATCGACGGCTATACCATTCGCCCTGTCCAGGTCACGATTGCTTCTGAAGACGAGGAAGGAACCGTCCTCAAAATGACACTCTTTGAAGGGCGTAACCGACAGATCCGCAAAATGTGTGAGCAGGTCGGCTTGACCGTGCGCCGTCTTTCGCGCGTTGCCATCGGCAAGATCAAGCTGAATGGCCTTCCCGTCGGCCACTACCGCCATCTCACGGATGAAGAGGTTGCGTATCTCTATCAAAACACAAAATCCTGAAAGGCTCTTCCATGCTGATTATCAAACCCATTCAAACCAAAGAATTACAAGCGGAATTCTGTGCAAAATGCGGCATTGAATTTCACGAAAAAGCATTGGCGTATGCCGCACACGTTGACGGTGTATTCACCGGAATTTGCCAGTTCACGTTAAACGATGAGTTCGGTCTGATCGAAAACCTCGTATCTCCCGAGGGGATTGACGATTTTGAAGCTCTGTTCATCATGGGGCGTCAAACCATGAACTTTATTGACCTTTGCGGTGTTCATCAGGCACAAATGCTGCCAAATGCCGCAAGCGAGCGCATGATTCTGGCACTCGGCTTCAAAAAAGAGCAAGACGGTGTCTACCGCATCGATATGACTGGATTTTTTGAAGGCGGCTCCTGCCAATCCAAGCACTGATAAGAAAAGCCTCGATTAAAAAATCGAGGCTTTTCTTATTTTAATCATCAAACACGGTTTCTATCACGCGCTCGCTTTCGGGCGGCGAATAACGCCAGCGATCAATGTGCGTCACATTGTCTGCTGTCATAAAGTATGTAAACGGACGAGGCGTACTGTCCGCCACGTGAGAATCGATGATGATCAGCTTGATCTTCATTTTTTCGGGAATGATATTTTTGATATAAACAGATGCCTGATGACCGACCGAAACGTCACCTTTCAGTTCTGCCAGGCCTGCCAAATTGGGAGCAAGCTCAACGAAGATCCCATAGCTTTCCACGCTTCGAACGGTGCCGACGACAGTTTGCCCTGCCGAAAAGCAAGCGGCATTTTCCGCCCACGTGCCGAGAAGCTCCCGATGGGATACGAAAATGCGTCCGTCATCATCGATCTGCCGAATGACCACCGACAAATATTCGCCAACCGAAAAGCGTTCGCGCGGATGCGCAATGCGCGAGACCGAAATACAATCGATGGAAAGCAGAGAAACAATGCCGCATCCAATGTCAACAAACGCACCGAAATTTTCCATGTGCGTCACCTTGGCAGGAATCACGTCACCCGGCCGAAGCTCAGCGACGAACTGCAAAAGGCATTCCTGCTGAACGGCACGGCGCGAAAGAAGTGCAGCACGACGTCCGTATTCGTCTCTTGTAAAGCCGATGACCTTAAAGCAGATCGGCCGTCCGACACGCGTCAGCACGGCAATATCCTTCACTTCTTCTCCCGAACGGCAGAATTGCACCTCTTCGCGCGGCATGATACCCGAAATATCGCCGAGAGAGATATGCAAATTCATATCATTGTCGCACAAAAGCGCAGTGGACTCTAACGTAACGCGCCGTTCCATCGCACGTTCAAGTCCCGCATAGCTTACCAGATATTCCCTGTTTTCCCCATTCGACAGACGAAGACCTTCAGGGGCAAATGTCAAATCACGCATCGTTTTCAGCCTCTTTCTTTTTCAAATCTGTTTCAATATATGAGTGCTGAAAACAAAATATGAAGGATTTTGCTTTATTTGCGCATCAATCTGTAAGCAGTCATCGAATAAAAGCTTTCGCCCGCACGCAAAGAAAGTATGATAGCGGGAAAAAGCAGCTTTTGCAAAGAGAACGCAAGCTTTTTCGGATTTTTTGCCGCATTTTTTACATCTCTTCTTGACAGAAGCAAACCGATATGCTATACTTCTTTTAATGATGACACGAAGGATTTTAAATCAATGAAAAGTTACCCTGTTCTTTCTGTACAAGATATTTCTTGTATTGGACAATGCTCGTTGACCGTTGCTTTGCCCGTGCTCTCCGCCATGGGCCACGAGTGCGCCATATTGCCAACATCTCTTCTTTCTTCACATACGGCATTCGCGCACACCTCGATCTGCCAGCTTGAACATGAGATCCCCCATATTTTTGCCGCATGGGAGAAGGAAGACCTCCGTTTCGGCGGCGTTTATACAGGATACATCGGCTCTGTTGCCTCCGTGCACGCTGTCAAAACGATTTTTTCAAGGTTTCTTATCGCAGATGCCCCCATCATCGTCGATCCCGTTTTCGGTGATCACGGAAAGCTCTATCGGAACTTTGATGAAGCTTATGTGGAAAGTGTCCGTACGCTGATCGAATCGGCCGACGTCATTCTCCCAAACGTAACGGAAGCATGCTTTTTGACAAATACCCCCTATACGGAAAGCACCGATCATGAAACGGTCAGAATGCTTCATGAAAAGATGCGCGTGCTCGGTGCTAAAAGCTCTGTCATTACAGGGATTCACCGTACAGACGGACGCATTGCCGTTTCGATTGATGACGGCTTATGCGAAGAGGCGACACCCGTGCTTCACGAAACACAGCATATCGACCGTCCTTCGCACGGTGCAGGCGACGTCTTCGCCTCAATCGTTGCCGGTCGCATCTTCTCCGGCCGCCCCCTCGTTTGCGCTGCTCGTGAAGCCGCCGATTTCGTTTGCCGCGCGCTGAAAGAAACACCCGACGAGCATTGGTACGGTCTTTCCTTTGAAAAATTACTTTCCGAGCTGATTAAATGAACGTTCATTCAATGCGCTGAATAAAGAAAAAAGAAGACCTCGCATGATTGCGAGGTCTTCTTTTTGAGTCGAAGCAGAATTATTTGAACTTACGCTTTCTTGCTGCTTCAGACTTCTTCTTGCGCTTAACGCTGGGCTTTTCGTAATGCTCTCTCTTACGAAGCTCGGTCATCAAGCCGGACTTCTGGCACTGACGCTTAAAGCGGCGAAGTGCGCTATCAAGAGATTCATTTTCTTTCACTCTGATTTCTGCCATCGTATATCCCCTCCCTTCGCTTTGGGCAAAGAGACTTTCAATCTCCAAAATATCGTATTATATTATATCTCATTTTTGTATTTTTGTCAAGACTTTTTGAAGATTTTTTCAGAAACTTTTTCATTTTGACGAAAAACCTTCTTTTGCCTCATACAAAAGGTCCGAAAGTGCGGCAAAATCCGAGGTAGACAAGCGTTCGCCGCGTACAGTTTCGGAAAATCCGAGCTGATTCAGTGCTTTGATCACGCAATCCTTGGAAAAGCTTTGATAAGATGAAGTGATTGCATTGACAAGCGTTTTGCGCCGTTGTCCAAATGCCGCCTTGATGAGTCCGAAAAAGAGTGATCGGTCGAGCACGTCATACGGACACTTCTTGTGAAGATCAATGCGAATGACGGCAGAATTGACCTTCGGCGCGGGCATAAAGCAGCCTGCGGGCACTGTAAACAGGCGTTTGACATCTCCGTAATAGCCAAGAACCGCGGTGATCGCACCGTAATCACTCTCCCCCGCTTTGGCAGTCAAGCGCGTTGCCACCTCGGCCTGAACCATGACCGTGATCGAGCGGAACGGTACGCCGCATTCGAGTAGCCTCATCAGAATCGGTGTGGTGATATAATAAGGAAGATTGGCACAAACAACAACGTCGCGCCCCTCTGCCTCTTCTTTGATCAAACGCGGAATGTCGATTTTCATCACGTCCGCATTGACCACATGCGCGTTCGGGCAGTCGGCAAGCGTTTTGGCAAGAACAGGCAAAAGGCCGCGGTCGATCTCAATAGCCACCACCTTTTCATAACGCAAGGCAAGCTCACGCGTTAAGCAGCCGATACCGGGGCCGATTTCCAGCACCATGCAGTCTTCTCTGTCAGCACAAGAATCGGCAATTCGTTCGGGAACGGCGGGGTTGATGAGAAAATTTTGCCCAAAATCCTTGCGAAAACGGATTCCCGCTTCTTCCATCAATTGCCTAATCACAGAAGGTTGACATAAATCCATCTTTTTTTCTTAAATCCTCTTGACAAACGTTTTCTTTTCTGTTATAATATTTTTCGGTCGCAATGCTGGTATGGCTCAGTTGGTAGAGCAGTTGATTCGTAATCAACAGGTCATCGGTTCGAGTCCGATTACCAGCTCCAAGGAACTCTCAAAAAGAGTTCCTTTTTTGTTTTCAACAAGAAACAGTATAGCAGAAAATGGCGAAAAAATCAAGAGGTTTAGCGAAATTACCGACAATTCTTACGATCACACCTATCGCACAAGCTTTCAGCGGTACTCACCACACCATCTGCTCCAAAAAGAGAGCCTCCACTTTTGTGGAGGCTCTCTTTTTGGAGCAGATGACGGGAATCGAACCCGCGTGATCAGCTTGGGAAGCTGAAGTTCTGCCATTGAACTACATCTGCAGAATCGAACACCATTATTATAACATGCTTATTGAAAAAATACAAGAGGAAAAAGAGATTTTTTGGGGAGTTTTTTGAAGAGAAGGAATAAAAAAACGCGTCCGTTCCGAAAAAGCAGAACGAACGCGTTTTTCATCAATTTCAGTTCTTTGCGGGAACAGGGTGGGTCCAAGACTCGGTGTCCTCGCATTTACCCCACTGAATGCCCGTGAGGGTATCGTAAAGCTTCTGCGTGACAGCACCGATCTTACCGTCGTTGATGGTATAGATCTGATCCTTATAAGCAAGCTCGCCGATCGGAGAAACGACAGCCGCCGTACCGCAGCCCCAAGCCTCCTTCAAGCGGCCTTCAGCGAGAGCCGTCCAAAGCTCGTCAACGCTGATCTGGCGCTCAGAGACACGGTAGCCCTGCTTGCGAAGCAATTCGATGCAGGACATTCTCGTGATACCGGGCAGAATCGAGCCTGTCAGTGCAGGAGTGACGATCTCATCGTCGATCATGAACATAACGTTCATAGCGCCGACCTCTTCGATGTACTTACGTTCAACACCGTCAAGCCAGAGCACCTGCGAATAACCCTTCTCTTCTGCCTTCTTACCTGCACGGTTGCTGGCACCGTAGTTACCGCCGCATTTTGCATAACCTGTACCGCCACGAACTGCACGGACGTCTTCGGTTTCGATCATAATGCGGACAGGGTTGATGCCGTCCTTATAATAGCTGCCGACAGGAGACGCAATCAGCACGTAGGTCGAGTGATTGATGGTATGCAAGCCGAGGAAAGGATCGTTGCCGAAGAGGAACGGACGCAGATAAAGCGACGTACCGGGTGCAGACGGAACCCAATCCTGCTCGAGCGACACGAAGGTGTCAAGAATCTGCATAGCCAGATCTTCATCAATTTCAGGCAAGCACAAACGCTCTGCCGAGCGGTTCATACGGCGGATATTTTCGATCGGACGGAACATCTGCACTTTACCGTTGGGGGTACGGTACGCCTTCAAGCCTTCGAAGACTTCCGCACCGTAATGCAAAACGGTTGCGGCAGGATGCAGCTCGAGATTGGCAAAAGGAACGATGCGCGCATCATGCCAGCCAAGCTCTTCCGTATAATCCATCAAAAACATATGGTCGGTGAAAAATTTACCGAAGCCAAGCGCGCTCTCGTCGGGCTTTGCGTGAGGCTTGTCGGTCAAAGTGATCTTGATTTCCATAACAAGTGCCTTTCTTTTTCTTTTATCAGCCTTTAATCATTGTATTCGTAGCCGATTTCAATCGCACGGCGGTTGATATCAAGCAATTCGATGCGCTTTGCGGAGACAACCTTCTTGAGCGCTTCTTCAATATTGCCGTATTCGACAATAGAGCTTTCCTTGATCACCTTGCCGAGAATGATCATGTTGGCAAGCGTGGGCATGCCGTTCTCCTTGGCAAGCTGCGTTGCGGGAATATAGAAGGCTTTTATATCGTCGCGCGTGGTCTTCTTTTCGATCAAAGAAGAATCGGCAACGATCATACCGCCTGCCTTGACAGAGGATTCGTACTTCTCAAAGGAAGGAAGGTTCATAGCGATCAGAATATCGGGATTGGAAACGATGGGCGAGCCAACGGGAATATCACTCAAAATGATACTGCAGTTTGCCGTACCGCCGCGCATTTCGGGGCCGTAGGAAGGCAACCAGCTGAGCTGTCTGCCTTCAAGCAGACCCTTGTATGCCAAAAGCTTACCTGCGAACAAAACACCCTGTCCGCCGAAGCCCGCAATCAAAATTTCAGTCGTATTCATCTTATTTTGCCTCCCCTGCGCTTCTGTCTTTATAAACGCCGAGCGGATAATACGGAATCATGCGCTCATCAACCCAAGCAAGAGCCTTTTCGGGCGTCATACCCCAGTTGGTCGGGCAAGTGGAGATCACTTCAACAAGCGAGAATCCACGGCCGTTCACCTGATTTTCAAATGCCTTTTTGATGGCCTTCTTGGCGTTCTTGATATTCTTGACGCTATTG
The DNA here is from genome assembly GCA_017501005.1 of Clostridia bacterium. GTDB lineage: Bacteria > Bacillota > Clostridia > Oscillospirales > CAG-272 > UBA1740. The sequence continues at coordinate 893 of JAFVXT010000041.1, read as the reverse complement.
ACGGCCACGCGTTCAAGATATTCGGGGCCTTCAAGCTCGGAAAGCATTTCGCAAACCTTCACGGGATAACCGACCGTTGCGACGTCGCGTCCGTAGGGCGAGGTCTGTGTGACCTGACCGGGCAAGGAGGTCGGTGCCATCTGGCCGCCCGTCATGCCGTAAATGGCATTGTTGACGAAGATGATCGTAATATTCTCGTTACGAGCCGCAGCATGAACCGTTTCGGCCATACCAATCGAAGCAAGGTCTCCGTCACCCTGATAAGTAAAGACGATATTTTCGGGGTTGGAACGCTTAAGACCTGTTGCCACAGCGGGTGCACGGCCGTGAGCCGCCTCCACCATATCGCAAAGGAAATAATTGTATGCCATAACAGCGCATCCGACGGGTGCAACACCAATCGTCGTACCCTCGATACCAAGCTCGTCGATGACTTCAGCGACAAGACGGTGAATGATACCGTGCGTACAACCGGGGCAATAATGCAAAGGTCCGTCGGTAAAGCACTTCGGCTTATCAAAAACTGTCATTAGTTGTTACCTCCGTTCTTTGCCGCTTCTTTGATGGCGGCAAGTACTTCTTCGGGCGAAGGGATCATACCGCCCGCACGGTTGCAAAGCGTCACGGGACGTGTGCAACGGATGGCAAGCTCGACATCCTCGATCATCTGTCCCATGGAAAGCTCAACCGAGATAAAGGATTTGACGTGTTTAGCGGCTTCCATGAAGGCATTCTTCGGGAAGGGCCAGACGGTACGGGGACGGATCAGACCGACCTTGATGCCTTCTGCACGAGCTGCCATGATGGCATTTTTGGAAACGCGTGCGGCAATACCGAAGGCGGCAACGCAGATTTCCGCATCCTCCATCATAAATTCCTCATAAAGAGCTTCG
>JAFVXT010000040.1 GCA_017501005.1 Clostridia bacterium | reverse complement strand
GGTGTGCAACGAAAAGACGTGCCCCCCTGAAAAACGACGGGTTTTGCCAGTTGAAAAAGCTCGTCGGCGCGGAAATCAATTTCTGCTTGCTGACAGGCCCCACGGGAAAGCGATGGATAATCAGCAGGCTTGGTCAAGAGCTCAATCGAACCTTTTTTCTTGATTTCTTTGACCAAACGCCGACCGCGCTCGTCCATGGCAAGAATCTGCGCATATTGAGGTTCTTGCGCAAGCTCGGAGGAGGTAACGCCGAGCAAAGCGTAAAGGACCGTACGGCGGATTCTTGCGGCAGTGTATTTTTTTGTGCAAGAAAGCTGAATCACTTCTTCGAGGCTTTTTGCGTTCATTGCGTTTTTTTGAACGCGTCTGTAAAGCCCTCCGTGACCGTCTGCCGGAACTGCATACGGATTTGGAAGAATATTTCTTAAAAATGCCAGAGCGACATTTGAAAGACGGTTGGAATCAACAGGCATTTCCATGTTGGAAATGGCGTGAAGGTAGGTTTCGTGCGATGACATCGGTAAAAATTCTTTCGTTTCCTCAAAGAGCAGTGTGCCGGCCTTTTCTCCCGAAAGCCAACGCTGCCGTATGGCGCGTGCACTTGGAAATTCGCCCGAGCGAAGCTTACTCGCAAGAAAAGAACTGCCTTCGCGCTTGACGGTATGCGGCAGAATCGGCGAGGCGTACTTTTGCAGTGCACGAAGATATTCAATGGCAAGAATATTGTTCGGCTCGCAAAGAACGCTTTGGTATTCTTCGCCAAACATATCTGAAAAAAGAAGCATTGCTTGCTTTGGATGGCCAAAGGACGGATTCTCCGTATCTTTTTGGAGTGTTGCGAGCCGTTCTTGGTACTCAGAAGAATTCATATGATCGGCAATCTCTGTCAGCCGTGCAAGATCTCCGCATTCGCTACCGAAGGAGAGATGATCGACCACACCAAGTCGGTTGGCGATCGATACACCCGCAGAGGCAAAGCATTCGGCAACAGAGGAAGAGAAGGGAAAGGGAAGCTTGAGCACAAGCTGAACCCCTGCATCCACAGCCGTTCTGGCACGTAAAAATGCATCTGCAACGGCAAGCTCGCCACGCTGCGTATAGTTGCCGCTCATAATAGCAATGATGGCGGTATCTTCGCCAAACGTACGACGGATTGAGCTTAAATGATGCGCATGGCCGAGATGAAAGGGGTTGTATTCGCTGATCACCGCAACAGTTTTCAAAAAATACACGCTCCTTTCCAAAAACTTGCAATTTACTATTGAATTTTTACCAAATCTAGTATATAATAATTAAGAAAACCAAAGAAAAACAAACGGAGGAAGATTCATGAACATATTGGTTGTCAATGCCGGTAGCAGCTCGCTGAAATATCAGCTTTTTGATACCGAAAAAAATGAAATCAAAGCAAAGGGTGTTTGCGAGCGCATCGGAATTGATGGACGCATCATCCACAAAATGCCCGGAAAAGAAGATTATATTGCCGATCTTCCCATGCCCACGCACTCGGACGCAACGAAAATTCTCGTTGATACGTTGACCTCGGCCGAATACGGCTGTATCAGCAACATGAGTGAAATCGATGCAGTCGGTCACCGTGTTGTGCACGGCGGCTCGTATTTCTCGGGCTCTGTGCTTGTGACAGACGAAGTTGTTGAAAAGCTGAAGCTTTGCATTGATCTTGCGCCCTTGCACACAGTTCCGCACCTGATGGGCATTCAAGGCTGCAAGGATGCAATGCCTGATACCCCCCAGGTCCTTGTTTTTGATACCGCGTTCCATCAAACGATGCCTGCGGAAGCATATTTCTACGGTGTACCTTACGAGCTTTACGAAAAGTACGGTATCCGCCGTTACGGCTTCCACGGTACGTCGCATCGCTTCGTATCGGGCGAAATGATCAAGCTCCTTGATAAACCCGTTGAAGAAACCAAAATCATCACCTGCCATCTTGGCAACGGCTCGTCCATCGCCGCAGTGAAGGGCGGACGCGTTGTGGATACCACCATGGGCTTCACGCTCTTGACGGCTTGGTTATGGGTACCCGTTGCGGTTCGATCGATCCCGCGCTCGTCCCCTTCATCATGGAGAAAGAAAATCTTTCAATCGGTGAGATCAATAATTATCTGAATAAAAAATCGGGTTTCCTCGGCGTTTCCGGTATTTCTTCGGACTGCCGCGATTTGTGTGCGGCAATTGAAGCAGGGAATGAACGTGCAAAGCTTGCACTCGATATGTTCTGCTATCAGATCAAAAAGTATATCGGTGCGTATTCCGCGGCAATGGGCGGCCTTGATGCCATCGTCTTTACCGCAGGCATTGGCGAAAACACGGCAATCGTCAGAAAGCTTGCGTGCCAAGGTCTTGAATACCTCGGTGCAGAGCTAGATGAAGCGGTCAACGATAACGTACCGCGTCCGATCAACACGACCTGCCTCTCAAAAGACAGCTCCAAGGTCAAAATCTACTTGATTCCTACGAATGAAGAATACGTGATCGCCAGCGATACTGCCGAGATCGTCAGCAATTTGAAAAAATAAAGACTGCAAGCAGAACATGGTGTTTTTTGTCGATCATCGCGAAAAACACCATGTTTTTTTGCAATTATTTCAGGTTCTCAATAATCTTTTCGCACCAAGCAAAAGCTTCCTGTTCCTCTTCGGGCTTCAGCTTTGCACCGAAGAAGGGCAAAGAGCTGCCGCCGTCAATATAAAGAACGGGCTCGATCAGATTGGTATCGCTTTGCTTGACAGAGTCAAGAATAGGAGCCATGGTATCTTCCGAGCCATCTGCGATAAATGCGATGTTCTGGATTTTTTCACGGCTGAGGTCCTGAATGAAACGGCGGAAGTCATCGGACATCATTTTTGCGGCGGTTAAAACAACGATGACCAAACGCTCACGGTCGCAGGTGTAGGCGGGCGGAATGATATCCACAGGCTTATAGCAATCTGCCTTTTTGCTGATCTTATCAGCGAGATCCTTCATTTTCGCTTTTTTGGTCACAGTTAACACACGGATTTTCATTGCCATAGCGGTCGGTGTCCTTTCTTACTTTCTCGTTTGATAACGATAATTTTATATATTATTATATCATATAGAAAGAAGAATGTAAAGGCATCTTATGAAAAAAATGTTCTTTTCTGCCGTTTTCTTTAAGGAAACGCCGCAGAGAACCGACAACCGTTTGTCCTAAAACCAAAACAAGCAATTATACAAAATGCCTCATTTTGAGAAATGCCGACGGAAAGCGGCGAGAGCCGCTATCCTGAAAGAGGCATTGCGCAAAATGCGTATTTTGTACCCCGACGGAATCCCGCCGCGCGGAGCGCATATGACGCGGGATTTCCAAAGGGCGCGCTTCACGCGCTAATTGCGGCAAACAAAATTTCAAAAGAGGCTTGACAAACGGCGCGCAAAGGTGTATAATGGAAGAGCAGTGACGGTATCAACCGTTTCGCACCCTTCTTGTCTGCGCCGCGGGAGCGGCAAAAAGGCATGTCCGCGCCCCACTCAATCCCTCGTTGAGATCTTGTGGCAAGGGTGTAAGAGGCATGAAAAAGGCTTCATTCGAAAGAATGAGGCCTTTTTTCTTTTTGTTTTTCGTTTCAAAAGTGCTTGCGGTTTGAATAGGCGTATGGGAATTATGCGGAAGCAATAAGTCAGAACGAGCACGGAAGCGAAGAAGTGAGTCCAAAAGACCGATACCCGAACTGCGTTCCCCCGATGATTCGGGGGCGGAGGGGGCAGACCTTTGCACTGTGTTGCGTTTCCGTATTCCGCACCAAAGGAGAGGACGGAAACAAAAGTTATGCTTTCGGCGCGGAAGTGCCGCCGCCATGCACGCGGCGAGCGGCAACCCACGCCGAGAGCCAACGAGCGAGCGAAGCGAGCGAGAAAGGGAAGGGGCAAGCAATGAGAGAAGCGAGCAAGGGCACGCACAAACAGGCGAGCCGTCCGCCGCGGAAGTGCCGCCGTTCACGGGCGGCAAGCCACGGCGGGCGGCGAAGCCGCAAACATCGGAAGGGCGAACAACATGAAAATATTGGTGAAAGGAGAAACGATTTTGAAGACGGAAGTCAAGCAGTTGCTTTTGTGCACATGCGCTTCATGCGGTGTGAATAAATACGCGTCCATTGGTACAACGGTGCAAGAGTGCACGCGGCAAGCGGGTGCGCTCGGGTGGTCTGTTGATTTGAGTCGCGGCCTCGCATGGTGCGAGGACTGCGCACGCGAGCGGCGCGAGCGGTTTGAAGCGATCGACCGTGGGGAGCGCGAGGCGGCTTTGCCGCCTATTACTTGACTAAGTATCATAAATCGGGAAATTGAGGGGTTTCTCATGCTTTATGAAAACACTGTCAGGGGCAAAAAATATCGGTCTAATTTCGGTATCGTGAAGAAATACACCGATGAAAAATACAAACTCACACACATGCGAGTGTGCCGCGAGCGCGGCTTGATTGATGCGGCGGCATATACCAAAAAAGGCACGAAGAATCAAGCAAAACTCGATAACAATATTTCGCGTGCGCGGTCGGCGGTCTATGAGATAGCCGCGTGTAATGAGTGGGATTTGTTCGTTACTTTTACGCTGAACAAGGAACGGTATGATCGCCATGACCTTAAAGCGTATGTCAAGGATTTGTCACAATTTTTGCGCGATAAGCGCAAAAAGTACGGCGCGCCGATTTCGTATTTACTCATACCCGAGCGGCATCAAGACGGCGCATGGCACATGCACGGCTTTATGCACGGAGTACCCGACGAGGCTTTGCGCGCCTTCACGCTTAAGGAGCGGCTGCCGCGCAAGATTCGCGCCCGGCTGAAAGCAGGCAAGGCGGTTTACACATGGGAAGAATATGCGCAAAAATTCGGCTTTGCCGATATTGAGCGCATAGAAAACCGCGAAGCGGCGGCGAAGTATATAACGAAGTATGTGACCGAGGATTTGGCGCGAAGCGTGACCGAGATCGGCGCGCATACCTATTATGCTTCGCAAGGCTTGAAGCGTGCCGAGGTGGTGCGTTGCGGTGACATGAAGCGCGCGGCGGAAAAATACGCTTTTGAGAATGATTTTGTCCGCATAGCATGGGCGCAAAATGCGGCAGATTTCGCGCCGCTTTTTGGCTGATTGTTGCGCGTTGCGTGACAAATTTGACATTTTTTAGTTTGTAAAATTCGCGGGGGCGGTCATGAGGTCGAATTACATAGACGATACGGTGCTGAACGCGCTGAAAAAGCGCACCACGGGGCGCACGGCGCGACCGTGGCTTCCGTTTGAATTGGCGGACAAAACAGGCCTTCGCATCGGTGATGTGCTGAAAGCACGCGTCGAGGATTTGCGCGAAGACGGCTTGCACTTTGTAGCCGAAAAGACGGGCAAAAAAGGGATTGCCAAGCTCCCGCCGACACTCGCACGGCATCTGCAAGAGGCGGCACAAAATTCGCGCGGCGGGTGGTTGTTTCCTTCGCCATACGGCGACGGCGAAAAGCACCTTACACGGCAAGCGGCATGGGCACGCTTGAAGGTCGCGGCGAAGCGTGCGGGGGTAGCACTTGACGGCATTTCGCCGCACAGTATGCGGAAGGTGTACGCGGTCAACCTCTACAAAAAACAAGGCTTGAAAGCAGTGCAGAAAGCCTTACAACATAGCACGCGCGACCAAACAGAGCGATACGCACTTTCCGATTGGTTTTCATCGGCAAACGCAGACGAACCTTTGCGACGGCGCGATCTTGATTTGATCGTGCGCAAGGTTTTGGAGATATTGGAAGCGCACAAAAAAGAAAGCGGCCTGGATTAAAAGCCGCTTTCTTTTTGCGCTTGCAATATCGAATCAAGGCGTTTACCTTCGCGCATGATTTCGTCTTGCACGGCTCGCCAAATGAGCGCGTCGAGGATAGCGCGGTCAGCGGAATTTTTGCGCGGAAGTCTGCCGTGGTGGCAGATATATTCATATTCGTATTGCGCGCGAATTTCCGCGTGCGTTCGTGCTTGTACGCGCGAGGCGGCAGCCGAGAGAGCGGCTTCCGCTTCGCGTGCTTTTTTCGCCTTTGCCGTGATGATGTAATGCAGTTTATCGTCCATGTTGTCGCGCTCCTTTTTGCTTCCGCGCAAATGCCGAAGGGCAAGGGCGGCTTGCCGCTCGTCTTGACCCTTGCGCGAGGCGTTATAATGAAAAGAGCGGGAGCGCGGCGGCGTTGGGACGCTTTTTTGTTTACACAAAGTTAATAATTCTGCCAAACGAGATTCAAATGCGTGTGATAGAATGGGGGAACACAGAGTAATGGAGTCTGCTTTCCTAACACAAGCAATTATACAAAATGCAAATTTTGTATAATTGAGAGAAGTGTTTTTGGCCATAAAAGCGATTTTTTGTGCTTTTATGGCTGTTTTGCGCTATTGATCGGCTGTTCTTGATAGTGCTTTCGGATTTAAAAGTATCATACGCTGCACGCATGCCTTCTGTCATTACGTCATACGCGGTTCATCAAACTTGTACGCGCTTTTTGTGAGTCTTTTTTCTCTCTGTCAAACACAATCCTAAATGCAAAGCATCTTTCGCTTCGCGAAAAAAGAAATCTCTTTTGATACAAGATATGCGGTTCATCAAACTTGTACGCGCTTTTTGTGAGTCTTTTTTCTCTCTGTCAAACACAACCCTAAATGCAAAACATCTTTCTCTTCGCGAAAAAAGAAATCTCTTTTGATACAAGCTATTGCATTTGTTTTTCACGTGTGGTAAAATATGATTGATAGAAATTCCCATCTATAGGGGCTGAATGATTTGAATCAACCGTTCATTCCTTCGAGGTCTGTGTAGCCTTGGAACGAGCGTCAAGCTTGTTCGAGCTTTTTCTGACGGCTGTACTTGCGCTTGGTTGCTTCGCCGCCGCGCAGATGACGCTCCGATTTATTAATTTCGAGGACACTTTTGGCTTGTTCGTAAAGATCCTTGTCAACATACCGCAAGCGTATAGATATATCTTTATGTACCGTACTTTTGCTGATGGAAAAATAAGCCGCCGCCTGCCGTATGGTGCATTGATGCTCGATCAGGTGCTCGGCCAGAAGCGTGCATCTTTCTTTTGTGGAATTGTAGATCATGGCATGATGCCTCCCCCATAGAATTTCTTTTAATCAATCATATGAAGGACGATAAACACTCATGCAAAAAGAATGCGAAAAATTTTCAGAATCTTCAATTTTGGAAGGCATGACCTCCATACGTGCCCTTTTAAAGGCCATCAAAGAAAAAAATCCGACCAATGACCGTCGGATCAAAAAGATTTTGTATAATTGCGAAAAACTATCGGAGCAAGACCCGACCGTGCGCTTTCTTATGCACAGAAGCCGCGAGCTTGGATTTGAATTGGTGGCAAGCACTGCCAAAACCATTGATGAACTGACTCTGGGGGCTTCACACGGCGGCATTATTGCCGTATGCAGCCAAAGAAGCATACCGTCCCTGACGGCCGAAAATATCAAGCCGAACGGTTTTTACTGTATGATTCAAGGCATTGAGGATCCTTACAATTTCGGTTATGCTTTGCGTTCTCTTTATGCTGCCGGTGCTGACGGCATCATTTTGCCCGAACGGAACTGGATGAGTGCGGCGGGTGTTGTTGCCAGAGCGTCGGCCGGTGCCTCCGAGCTTTTTGAGATCTATACTGCAGATCCGCTCGCATGCGCAGATATCTTCCATCAAGCAAAATACCGCGTTGTTTGTGCGGATTTACGCACAGAACACGTTCTTTATCAAAGCGATCTGTCTTTGCCGCTTCTTCTGATCGTCGGCGGTGAGCGCCGCGGCATTTCCCGCGCTTTACTTGATCAGGCAGATCTTCTTGTCAAAATCGATTACGGACGTGAATTTGACGCTTCCCTATCGGCTGCCTCTTCGGCAACCATTTTGGGCTATGAGATCTATCGGCAAAATCATTCCAAATAATCTTTGATGAGGCAAATACTTTTATGAAAATGACAACGTTATGCTATATCGAAAAGGATCAATCTTATCTGATGATGCACAGAATCAAGAAGAAAAACGATGAAAATGCCGATAAATGGGTTGGAATCGGAGGAAAATTCGAGGCAGGCGAAACGCCCGAGGAATGTGCCACGAGAGAGATCCTTGAAGAAACAGGACTTGTGCCGAAAAAGCTCGATTACCGTGGAATCGTTACCTTCGTTTCTGATATGTACGGTACAGAATACATGCACCTCTTTACGGCAAGCGATTGTGTGGGTGAATTGTGCGAAGCCTGTGACGAGGGGGTTCTTGAGTGGATCCCCAAAAAAGAGATCGCCCACCTTCCTCTTTGGGCGGGCGATCATCTCTTTCTTGAGCTTTTAAACACAGAGCGGCCGTTTTTCTCGTTAAAGCTCTGCTATGAGGGCGAGACATTGGTAAGTGCTGTGCTTGACGGTCAGATTCTGAAAATCTGATTCAAAGACAGCTGCCAAGTCCAAGCGCACCGAGGACGTGGAATACGTCTCCTGCGCCCATGATGATTGCAAGATCTCCTTCTTTTGCGTTGTTACGCAAAAAATCGGCGGCTTCTTGAAAGGATTTGACAGGTGTCGCATGGCAAGAAAGTGCTTTGGCCAGCTTTTCCTCGCTCATGCCCCGGGTATCGGTTTCGCGTGCAGCATAGATTGGCAGTATCAAAGCGCGGTCTGCTTTGGAAAGCGTCAGAACGAAATCGTCAAAAAGCTCTGACGTTCTTGAATAAGTATGTGATTGAAACACGCACCAAACGTCGCCCTGTGTCATTTTCTTGGCTGTGGTGAGCGTGGCACTGATCTCTGTGGGGTGATGTGCATAATCCTCGTAAATGTCAACGCCGTTCAAGGTGCCGTGGTACTCCATTCTGCGCCGTGCACCTTTAAAATCGGCAAGACCATTGGCGATTGCCTCAAAAGCAATACCGTGAAGCGTAGCGGCGCAAAGCGTTGCCAAGGCATTGTAAACATGGTGCTTTCCGGGAGTGCTTAACTCGATTCTTCCAAGCAAAGCCCCATCCTTGACTGCCGAAAAAGAATAAAATCCGTGATTCTCTTCTATATCAACTGCACGAATGTCTGCACCTTCTTTCAGTCCGAAGGTGATTTTTTTATTTAACGGGAGCTTTTGGGCAACGCGCATGACGTTTTCATCGTCGAAATTCAAAACGGCAACACCGTTTTCGTCCAACCTTCCCAAGGATTTTTCAAAAGAAGAGCAAACTGCGTCAATGTCTGCGAAATAATCGGTATGATCCAGCTCAACGTTAAGAATGATCGATACGGTAGGATGAAAGCAAAGGAAGGAATCCATGTATTCGCAGGCTTCGTAAATAAAGAATTCGCGGCCGCCTGCGCGATAGCAGCCCTCACTTTGTGAAAGCGCTGCTCCCGAAACGACGGTGGGGTTTGCCTTTGCCGCGCTGAACACGGAAGCAAGCATAGAGGTCGTCGTGCTTTTACCGTGCATACCCGATATGCCGATACGGTTCTTATAATCACGCATCAGAAAACCGAGAAAATTCGCGCGTGAAACGCAAAGAATGCCGTCAGATTGGGCCTTTTTGTATTCTTCATTTTGCAAATCAATGGCAAGGGTATAAACAACAATTCCATAGCCCTCAACTTGCTCGGCTTTGTGTCCGTAAAAAACCGAAATGCCCTTCTTTGCAAGGCTATCCGTGATTGCCGAAGGCGTTCTGTCGGAGCCGCCGACGCGCAATCCTTTCTCAAAGCAAATTTCCGCAAGACATGACATGCTGACACCGCCGATGCCGATGAAATACACACTTTGGGTTGCGTTCAGTGCAGAATCAATCACTTCGGAGATGTAATTCGTATTCAGAAGAGCCATGGTTATATACCCCTTTTTATCTTTCGTAGAAAAGCAACAGTGTTCTATAAAAAATCATAAAACTTTCATAAATATCTTTTTGATGGAGTGCATAATTTTCACATATTTTATGTAAAATATTAGCAAGGAAACATTATTCACTAACTTGCGTTCAAAACGACGAAAGGATGAAAAACAATGCAAATTACAGACATTAAAATTCGCAAATTCTTTGACGAAGGTCCCATGAAAGCGGTCGTATCGGTGACTCTTGACGATTCCATTGCGATTCACGACATCAAAGTCATCTATGCACGCGAACGCTTTTTCATCGTAATGCCTTCTCGCAAAAATCCCGACGGAACCTTCCGTGATATCGTGCATCCTATCAATGCAAAATTCAGAAACGAGCTGGAAAACGCAGTCATCGATGCCTATCACGTACAGTTGGTGGCAATGGAAGAAGCGCTCGACGAAGAAAATCGCGAGGAAGTTCCTGTTTAATTCATAAAACCGACAGTAAAAGGTCGCCGCAGTCCGATAAAGAACTCTTTCTTTTTCGGAGGCGGCACTTTTATTTTTTTACGGAGTGAAATATGAAAATCATGATGGTTACAAACGGCATGAATATCGGCGGTGCGGAAACACACGTTCTGGAGTTGAGCACGGCGCTTTCCAACCGCGGACACCTTGTGACAGTGGCCTCACCTTTTGGTTCTTATACGGAAAAACTAAAGGAAAGAGATATCAAAACCGAACGCATTTTTAAGTTTAACGGCTCACCTTATTCGCTTGTCAAGCAATTAAAAGACCTATATGAGTGCTGCATTCGAACCCACCCCGATATTTTACACGCCCATACGCGTCCGGGTGCTTTGATTTCGGTGTTGATCGGAAAGGCTTTGCGTATTCCCGTTGTCACAACGGCACATCTTCCCTTTCCGAAGCAAGGCTTGGCAGGGGCATGCACGTGCTGGGGAGAGTGCGTCTTGGCGGTCAGCCGAGATATTCGAAGGCATTTGATTTTGTACTATGCGGTTCCTTCAAACGATGTTTCTCTAATCAAAAACGGTATTGATACCGAGCTTTTTTCTCCGCGTGGGAAGAGTTGCAAAAAAATCGTTCATGTTTCGCGCCTTGACAGCGACAGAAGCAAGACGGCAGAATTATTAATAGAAATTGCAGAGGAGCTTGCCAAAGCAAAAGAATGCGAGGAAATTGTTCTGATCGGTGACGGCGATCAATTTGCGCGACTGCAAGAAAAAAAGAAGCGTGCAAATGCGGCAATTGGCCGCGATTTCGTGCAAATGATCGGGGCGAAAACCGACATTGAAAAAGCATTTGAGAACCGTCCCTTATTCGTCGGTGTATCAAGAGCGGCATTGGAAGCCATGTCCTGTGAATGTCCCGTCGTTTTGTGCGGAAACGAAGGATACGAAGGGATACTGGACGCGCAAAAGGCAAAAACGGCAGCCAAGACAAACTTTTGCGGCAGAAATCGCCGCGAGCCGCAAAAGGAAGAGCTTTTTTGCGATCTTCAAAAGCTCTTGGGCCAAACAGAAGCGGAAAGAAGACAGCTGGGACGGGAAATGCGCCAAATCGTTTTAGGCGAATACAAAAGAGAACGCATGGCAGAAACGGCCGAAGAAGTCTACCGAAAAGCCATACGAAAAAAGTCCGTCGGTATCATGATATGCGGTTATTACGGATACGGAAACGTCGGAGACGAAGCGGTGTTACCGATGATCATTCGTCAATGCCTTCGCCATTACGGAAGAGTTACTGTGATGAGCAAAAAGCCAAAAAAAGACACTAAAAAATACGGTGTTAAATGTATAAGCCGCTATTCCCTTTTCGGTTTTTTCAGCAATTTTAAAAGCGACGATATTTTGATTTTCGGCGGCGGTAATCTTTTGCAGAACCAAACGAGCCAAAGATCACTTGCATATTATCTGACATTTGCGTTGTTGGCGAAGCTGAAAAAAGGAAAGGTCGCTCTTGTTCGCGGCGGAATCGGTGCGCTTCACGGTGTTTTTGCGCAAAAAGCCGTTTCGCTTTTTTTGAAAAAATGCGATTATATCAGCAGCAGAACAATCGAGGATCTGCATGCGATGCGAAAAAGCGTCATTCTTCGGAAAGCGAAGGTTTCGGCAGACGGCTCGCTCTTTTTACCGATTGTCAAAAGAGAAAAAAAGCCGCATACTTTATCAAAATGTCCTTACTGTGTGATCGTCATGAAAAAAACATCTACAAAGCTCTTAGAAAAGAAGGCAGCGCTGATCCGGGGCTTCTGTCAAGCTCACAAATTAACACCGATTTGGATCACTTTTGACCAAAAGAAAGATCTTACAAGTGCCAAACGCGGTGCTAAGACGGTTCGAAAAAGTATTGTGATCAAAACGCAATCAAAGGACCTGATCAGACGGATCATAGGCGGCAGTCAATTTGTGCTGACAGACAGATTGCACGCCGCATATTTTGCGTTACTTGAGAATAGACCGTTCGGCTTTCTTGATCAAAACGAAAAAAACAGGCGTCATCTCAATTATATGAAGGGTTGCTTTCAAAAGACAGGGATTCATGACTGCTTATCGGTTGCTTGCGTTCAAAAGCTTAAAAAATTGCCGCGCCCCCTATCAAAAGGTGATCATGCACGTATGATCGCCGTGATGCTTTGCGGCAGAAAAATCTTTTGAATTATTTCTTCGGCGGAGCATTCTTTGTATCGCCCGCCCGCAGCTTTGTTCTGAATTCCAGAAGATATGCCTGGCGCAGTGCTTGCTGCTCTGCAAGCTCATCGGGGGTAAGCGGACGAACCTTTGCAATTCTTGCCAATTCATTGATGCGGTCGATCTTACTTTTTTCCATTATTTTTTCCTTTCAAGGAGAGTGCTTTTACTTTGCCCGCCTTCTTGATAAGTCAGGGTGAGACTGTCGGTGCCGTCAAAATCATATTGATATGTAAAGGATTTATCTTCTGTGGAGACAGTCAGGGATTCTCCGGAAGCGGTATACGTAAAAGAAACGACGGTGCCGTTTGCCGTATTTTTCTCGGTTGCCTGACCGTCCGCGTAAAAGTCGTATTGATAGTGATTATCGGATTCCTGACATTCGGTCAGCGAAAAGGAGGCTTTGAAGCTTCCCTGCAATTTTGAGGGTGCGCACGCGCACAAGGTGCAAAGCAAAAGCAAAGCCAGAAGAACGGCGATCGACCGATAAGCTTTATTCATAAAAAACCTCCGGTTTTAATTCTGCTCGAAAAATGCAGGTGAAACGCCAACGCATTCGCCCATGCGTACAACTGTTTCGATCCCTTCAAGCGATCTTTCCAAAATGATTCTGTTGGGAATCACTCTTTGGTCTTCCGTAAGCAAAACGACAGTTGAACCGCCGTATTCGAACATTCCCGCCTCTTCACCTCTTTTGAAGGCGGTTTTTGCTTGATTGTTGCAGATTCTGCCAACAAGCATCGCGCCAACCTGCATCATCAGAAGATCACCGAAGTGCTCGGTACGTAACACGGCATATTCACGGGTGTTTTCACGGTAAATATTGACGTGATCCAAAACCATAGGGTTCACCGTATGATAAACGCCCGGTATACGAACGTAGCGAGTGCGGCGGCCGTTATCGGGATAGCAGTAACGATGATAATCGTCAACCGACAAACGGAAAATATAAATATAGCCGTTTTGGTAGCGTTCGGCTAATTTTTCGGAACGCAAAAGCGAAGCAATCGAATAAGGGACGCCTTTGATTTTGAAAAGCGAATCCTCTGTGATTTTGAAGGCCGTGACCTTTGAGTCGCACGGGGAGATCAAATGATCGGCATTTTGATCGATAGGACGGGCACCTGCCTTGATATTTCTTGTGAAAAACTCATTAAACGAGTGATATTCGACATCCTCATAATCGTCCATCGGAATCACAAATTTTTGAATAAAAGTATTGATCAGCGGTCGTGATACGGACGAATCCATGATTTTTCCGACTGCCGCAGAAAAGCCGCGCGTACACATGGGTTGCAAAAGCATTCTGCCGAGCATGGTTCCGTAAAGTGTTTCAAGAAGACCGTCTTTTTCCGCAAAATAAGAAGGATAGCGTTTATCAATTGCGGAAAGCTTTGTATTGTCTGTGTTCATGAAGATCACTTCTCTTTCTTTTTGTAGTTTTTAATGACGTGCGTGCAGTGATAGCCCAAGGTATAAACACCGCAAAGCACAAAGCAGAAATAGTGCGAAATCAAGCGAGAAAGTAAAGTAAACTGCTTCTTAAATCCGGAAGTCAAAAGCGGTGCCGTGAGCGAAAGGCATAAATATTCGGATACACCGACAGCACCCGGGATCGGTATGGAATTCGCGCCAAGCGATACAAACGCTTGCGAAGCAAGAATGGGCGTAAACGAAGCGTTACCGTCAATAGAAAGACAAACAAAAAACGGAACGAGACAAATCGCGATCCTTTGCAGAATATTTGTCAGCAGTACCACCAACAACACGAGCGGATAACGCACAATCATTCGGAAAGCATCTTTGTATTCGCAAAGATAGGTGTTGAACGAGCTTGCACATTTTTCACGGTCTTTGATGATATGCAAAGCTGAAAGCAGACGAATGACGCCATGCCCAATCACACGGCTGGGCCCCGGAAAGACCATAAACAAAACGCAAGCAAGAAGCAAGAGAAAATTCAAAACAGTAGCGAGAAAAAACAAAAAGCGCACCTTGACATTCGCAGAAAGGATCATTTGCGGGTAGATGGCGAAGGCAATGCCGCCAACCAAAAGCAAGGAAAAGACGTAAAGTGTAATATTGAGCAAGAGTGCAACCGTTGCGTTTGAAGGTGTGACCTTGTTTTTGATCATGTAATAAGCAGAAGCCGGCTGTCCACCCGTGGAAGACGGTGTAATTGCTGAAAAATAAATATCCGACGTTGCATAAACCAACGACGAAGAGAAAGACGTAGGGGCTTTTAATTTATGTAAAACGTAAAAAAGGCCAACTGACTCGCAAAAAACAGAAATCACAATGCAAAGAACCGCAAAAATGAGGAACCACGGAGCTTTCATATTGCGTAAAAAATTCAAAAAACGGTGCCAATTGATCGAATCGCTTCCCGACGAAAGAATGAAAACCGTAAATATCAAGAAGAACAGAACAAACAAAAGGCTGATCAACTGTTTTTTGAATGTTAACAAGTTAGGCTTTTTAGACATAGTAAATCCTTACAGAGAAAAGATATAGAATCATAACAAAGCAGTTAAAGAATTGAAAAGACCAAGGAGAAATCCGATAATAGCACCCAGATTGACCACCGCACCCAATTCTTTTTTGATGACGGAAAGCAACATTCTTTCCACCTCAAGAACGTCCATTTTTTCGATTCGCGCCTCAACCAAGGCGGCAAAATCAAAATCGCGTACGATGTTGATGATCTTATCAAGAATGACCGATTCATAGACCTTTATGGTCAATTCCTTGGCGGCTGCTTCGTCAAAGCCAATGTGCGAGAGTGCATCAGCTGTATTTGTATTGACAATCTTATCGATTTCTTCTTTCAGGATCGGACGCAAGAATTCAGCGCCGCGTTCCTCGACAATTTGTGAAAACTGCGCAGCCAAAGGTCCCGCGAAGGTTTTGATGGTATCCTCCGTGATGAAAAGCGAGAACAAGGAGCCCTTCATTTTTTCTTTGATCTGCGCGCCGCCGTCTGCCAAAAGGAAGGCTTCAAGATCAAATCTTTGAATGCCTGCAATCATTCTTTTCAGCAAAAAATCCTCTATCTTTTTCTTGGCGGAATCATAGCGTTCCTCGCCTGCAAAGGAAAGAGCAATATCCTGAAGCGTATTGTAGTTCTGAAGCTTAATCAATTCAAGCATCACTTCATGACAAATGGCGTCCTTGACCTTATCCGAACGCAAGAGCCGCTCCACATCCTGCGGTGTCAAAAGTGTTTGCCCGACCGTATCACCGATCGATTTGGCAAAGGCTGCTTTTCGTCTCGGAATGATACCCGGGGTGAACGGAACGTGAAAGCGTCCGATATAAACGGGCTTCAAGGGCCTGAAAAGCATTTTGACAGCAATCCAGTTTGTAAAATAACCGATGATCGCACCGATGATCGGTCCCGAAAGAAACACAAGCCAATCCATAACTTCCCTCTCTACGTACGCATAAGATAATTTTTAACATAAGCACATAACAGTATATTTTATCTATATATCAGTATAACACAAATTCCCATGAGAGTCAACCGTATTTTTTACTTTTATTGATGATAGCACAAGAAATGACAAAATAAAAACGGTAGGCCGAAACCTACCGTTTGCTGTATAAAGGCTACGAAAAAGATATTTTTTGTGTTTTGCAATAAGGATTTGAACTTGAGTAATGTTAATGAAATCGTGCGTTGCACGATGAAATCCTCGCTTGGCTCGGATGAAATCTTCAGCTTTCGGCTTCAGATGAAATCAAATCCGCCCATCGTCTGCCGTAAGGCAGATTTCATCGCAAAGCGATTTCATCCACCACAGGTGGATTTATTCCGCAGAAGGCGGATTTAATTGAAAAAACGACAAGTCGAAACTTGTCGTTTTTTCTGGTGGAGCGTATGGGATTCGAACCCACGACCCCCACACTGCCAGTGTGATGCGCTCCCAACTGTGCTAACGCCCCAACGCACCTATTATAGCATGTGTTTTTGTTCTTGTCAAGACGTACCTCCAAAGTTTTGAGGGAAATGTTTTAAAAAATGCTTTTTAATGAAAAAAACAACAAAAAAACTCGAAAGGGGTGTTGTATTTTTTTTCTTTATATGTTATACTATTATAGTATGTTTTGCTGACAAAACAATTTTCCAAACCGGAAAGGATGATTCTTTTGAAATATTTGATTTTAGTTTATGACGGTATGGCCGACTACCCGATCCCCACGCTTGGCAATCGCACCCCGATGGAGGTTGCGAAAAAGCCCTTTCTTGACCACTTGGCTTCCAAAGCTCTTGTCGGAACCGTTTCAAACGTTCCCGAAGGCATGGTACCCGAAAGCGATACGGCCAATCTTGCCATTCTTTCGTATGATCCGAAGATTTATTCAAAAGGCCGCTCGCCGCTTGAGGCAATGAGTATGCGCCTGCAAATGACGCCCACGCAAACAGCCTTCCGTTGCAATCTGGTCACACTCAGCGAGGATGAGCCCTTTGAAGCAAAAACCATGATCGACCACAGCTCCGACGAGATCTCCACTGAGGAAGCCCGCGCCCTGATCGAATCCTTGGATGCGGCGCTCGGCAACGATCAAATGCACTTTTACACAGGTGTCAGCTACCGCCATTGCTTGCTTTGGGAAGGCATGGAGGATACTTACCGCTTTATGCGTCCGCATGACATTCTCGGACAAAATATTGCACCGCATTTGCCCTCGGGCACAGACGGTGCGCCCTATATGGATCTGATGTTAAAGGCCTATCCGATTCTACGCGACCATCCTGTCAACCTTGCGCGCAAAGCAAACGGCAAACGCCCTGCCAATTCCATTTGGCTTTGGAGTCCCGGTAAAAAGCCGGCACTCCCCGATTTTAAGGAAAAATGGGGACTCGATGCAACCGTGATCAGCGCAGTCGACCTGATCAAGGGCATCGGCATTTGCGCAAACATGGAATCGGTTGACGTGGAAGGTGCAACAGGAAACGTGCACACCAATTATGACGGCAAGGCCGCGGCGGCCATTGATGCTTTTGCTCGCGGCAAGGAGCTTGTATTCGTTCACGTTGAAGGCCCCGATGAATGCGGCCACCGCGCCGAGATCGAAAACAAGATTCTTTCAATCGAATTGATTGATCAGAAAATTCTGAAGCCCGTTTGCGAATATCTCGAAAGCAAGAACGAGCCCTTCCGCATCATGGTGCTGCCCGATCATCCTACGCCCATCGAGTGCCGCACGCATACGATGGATCCTGTTCCCTTCATGATCTACGATAGTGAACGCACCGAAAACGGCGTTGACTGCTTCACTGAAAAAACGGCGGCTGACCGTTCGTATTACTTACCCAACGGCACTGCATTGATGTCGCTTTTGACGAAAAAATAATCATTACGTTCTTTGGGAGGTGCCTTATGGCAGAGGAACAAAACATTCCCATGGCAGAGGAAAACGAAGACGAACAAAAAGAAACGAAACGAGAATCCTTCGCCGTCGCAGCACACTATTTTGTGGAGATTTTCGTCATCACGCTTTGTGTTGTTCTCTTTTTGACTGCCTTTGTGATGCGGCATACGGTGGTTGACGGCTCGTCCATGCAAAATACGTTGCAGGACGGTCAGCATCTTCTGATCTCCGATCTGTTTTACGAGGCAGAACGCGGAGATATCGTCGTATTGCAGTCATCGAATATCGACATCAAAACACCCATTGTCAAGCGAATCATCGCGGTGGGCGGTGACCGCATCAAGATGGAAAACGGTACTGTATTTGTCAATGACCAAGCGATCACTGAAAAATATGTATTGGAAGGATGCCACCCATATCCGGAAAAACTGAATAATTTCCCTGAAATTACAGTCAGCGAAGGACACGTGTTCGTATTAGGCGATCACAGAGATCTTTCCAAGGATAGCCGTATGTTCGGTGAGATCGATGAACGCTGTATTCTCGGCAAGGTCTATTTCTGCATTTATCCCTTAAGCTCTATTGGATTTCCCAAATAATCTACTGAAAAGGTTTACTGAATATGCCTTCATCCACCATTCAATGGTTTCCGGGGCACATGGCCAAAACCAGGCGCTTGATGCAAGAATGCCTTTCACAGGTCGATCTTGTGATCGAGTTGCTCGATGCCAGAATCCCCGACAGCTCCAGAAACCCTGAAATTTTAAAGATCGTTAAAGACAAGCCGATTCTGACGCTTCTGAACAAATGCAATCTTGCCGATCCTGCGAAAAACAAAATCTGGCTTGAGCATTATACCTCGGAGACAAGTGCTTGCTTGCTGACCGACTGTGCAAACGGAGACGGCCTTTCCGCAATTGAAGCGGCCGTGCGCCGTCTTTTGGCGGACAAGCTGGCACGCTACCGTGAAAAGGGTATGGAAGGTCGGCGGATCCGCGCGATGGTTGTCGGAATTCCGAACGTGGGAAAATCTTCTTTGATCAATAAACTTGCGGGACAGAAAAAGGCTCGTGTTGAAAACCGCCCCGGTGTTACGGTTGCCAAACAGTGGGTCAGTACCTCGATCGGCATTGATCTTTTGGATATGCCCGGTGTGCTCTGGCCCAAATTTGAAAACGAGCGTGTTGCCCAAAACCTGGCATTTACAGGTGCCATCAAGGACGATATTCTGCAGCTCGAAGAGCTTGCGATGCTTTTGAGTGCCAAGCTCCTTGCTCTTTACCCGCGCGAGCTCTGCGCGCGCTATAAGCTTGACCCGGAAGAAATTGCCGAGCTTGATGCCTACGATCTTTTCATGCACATCGGAAAAAAACGCGGTTTTTTGATGAGCGGCGGGGCGGTAAACGAACGCCGAACGGCGGATACGTTGCTTGATGAATTCCGTGCCGCGCAAATTGGCCGCATGACACTCGAGCTGCCGCAAGATATCTGAAAAGGAGTCCTATCATGCCGACATTTGAGCTTGAAGAGCATTACAAAGCGCAAGGCTTTTCTTGCGTTTGCGGTGTTGACGAGGCGGGACGCGGACCTCTTTCGGGGCCTGTTGTTGCTGCCGCATGCGTTCTGCCGCCCGATTTTGAAATCGGAGAACTGAACGATTCCAAAAAGCTCACGCCAAAAAAGCGTGATATCCTCTATGACCGTATCATCAAAGAGGCCGTTGCCTATTCGATTGCTTCGGCTTCCCCCGAAGAGATTGATGAGATCAACATTCTGAACGCGACCATGCTCGCCATGAAACGCGCAATCGAGTCTTTGCCCTTGCGCGCCGATTTTGCCTTGATCGACGGTAACGTTTCGCGCGGGATTCCCCTGCCGTGCGAAACTGTGATCAAAGGCGACTCTCGCTCGGCCTCTATTGCCGCTGCAAGCATTCTTGCCAAGGTAACACGTGACAGGCTGTGCTTGCAGGACGATGTCGATTATCCGCAATACAAGTTTGCCAAGCACAAGGGATATGGGACGAAAGAACATATCGAAGCATTGAAAGCTCACGGTCCTT
Organism: Clostridia bacterium; assembly: GCA_017501005.1. GTDB lineage: Bacteria > Bacillota > Clostridia > Oscillospirales > CAG-272 > UBA1740. The sequence goes on along the minus strand of JAFVXT010000040.1, from coordinate 2,722 downwards.
CCCCTATTCACCGCCGTTCTTTTTTGAAATTTCTTTCCGATGAAGAGCACTGAAAAAACGACAAAAAGTGTCGGTGATCTCGGAGAGGCGGCGGCAGCGCGCTTTCTTAGAAAACGTCTTTATCGGATCGTCGAGCGTAATTATACGGCGGGAAAATACGAAATCGATATCATCGCCGAAAGCCTTCGCCATATTGTGTTTGTGGAGGTAAAGGCAAGAACGCAACAACCGCAAACCATCGGAAGATACGGTCACCCTTCGACGGCAGTCAATCATCGTAAGCGCGCCTTTTTGATTGAAGCCGCACGGCAGTATCTCGCATTTCACCCTTCACGCAAGCAACCGCGCTTTGACGTGATCGAAATCTATCTCTCCCCCGAAAAATGCCCTAAAATACTCAAAATTGCGCACATGAAAGATGCATTTCTCGCATATTAGTATATAGCACCCTTACCCATAGGGTTTTTATGGGTAGAAAGGATCACAAATGAAGTACCAAAGCACCAGAAGTTTACACACACAGGCGGTCAGCGCGGCAGAAGCCATCAAAAACGGCCTTGCGCCCGACGGCGGCCTCTACATGCCGACCGAGATCCCCGCAATCACAAAAGACGAATTGACCGATCTTCTGCACAAGGATTATCCGACGCGTGCAGCCTATATTTTAAAGAAATTCCTTGACGACTATACCGAAGAGGAGCTTCTGGAGGATTGTCGCGCCGCTTACGGTGAAGACCGTTTTCCTGGCGGTGCCGCTCCCCTTTCACATCCGAGTCGGCAAATTTCCATGTTAGAGCTTTGGCACGGCCCGACCTCCGCTTTTAAGGACATGGCGCTTCAGATCATGCCTCGCCTTCTTTCGCGCGCCCTCGTCAAAACAGGCGAAAAACGCACAGCCATGATCCTCGTTGCCACCTCGGGTGACACGGGCAAGGCTGCTTTGGAGGGATACCGCGACATCCCGCAGATCAAGATCAAGGTCTTTTATCCCGCAGACGGTGTCAGCCGCGTACAAAAGCTGCAAATGATCACTCAAAAGGGTGAAAACGTGGAGGTTGCCGCCATTCGCGGTAATTTTGACGATGCGCAAAGCGGTGTCAAAAGAATTTTTGCAGATCGTGAGATCGCCGAACAGCTGAACGCTCGCGACACCTTCCTTTCCAGTGCCAATTCGATCAACTGGGACAGACTTGCGCCGCAAATCGTTTATTACGTATCGGTCTATCTTGATATGGTTCTTGCAAACAAGATCTCGATGGGCGAGGTCATCGACGTATGCGTGCCGACGGGTAACTTCGGCAACATCTTCGCCGCTTTCATTGCCAAAAAAATGGGCGTTCCGCTTGGGAAGCTGGTTTGTGCTTCCAATAAGAATAACGTGTTGACCGACTTTCTTGAAAGCGGTACCTACAACCGCAATCGCACGTTCCACACCACCATCTCGCCTTCGATGGATATTCTGATCTCCAGCAACCTTGAAAGACTTCTTTATTTGACCGTAGGGGCAGAAAAGACCGCAGAATACATGAATAAACTGTCAAGCGACGGTATTTACACCTTGGCCGCTTCCGAAATCCAAGCGATCCGCGAGAATTTCTACGGTGCATATACCGATGAAGAAACCACAAAGGAAACCATTCGCCGTGTCTTTGCCGAAAACGGATTTTTGATCGATCCTCACACGGCCGTTGCTTATCATGCGGCAGAACAGTACGTCGCCGAAAGCAATAGCTCGCGTCCCATCGTCGTTGCGTCCACGGCAAGTCCCTTCAAATTCGCCGCCGACGTTCTGTGCGCTTTGACCAAAAAAGACCCCGTGGATCCCTTGGCGGCACTTGACGAGCTCTCCCATCTTTCTCATGTAGAAATCCCGATGCCGCTTTCGGGCATCGGGGAAAGAACCGTTCGCTTCCCTGCGGTGATTGACGCAGTTGATATGGCAGACTCGGTTCTTGCATTTGCTAACGCATAAGCTTATCGGCAATCCTCGCAATCGTTCGGCTTGAACGTTGCGCAAACGGTTTCCGAGCTGCTTTCCGCATAGCTCGGGCCTACCGCGATTTGCGATGCCGTACAGTAATTGTCTTTATCGTGATACACACACTTGCGGACATCGCAAACAATGCCCTTGTTCTTCTTGTTTTCCATTTTTCGCTTTCCTTCCTTTCGGCATTTCTATAGTCAAAAAACTCTTACGGTCACTCTTTAGAATCCCCTTTTTGCACGCTTCTATTCTGCATTTTGTAGCACACCATCTTGAATTCGAGGAGTTATTTATGGCGGTTTTTGCAATATCGGATCTGCATTTATCAACTGCAAATGCTCAAAAATCGATGGATGTTTTTGGGCAGAGATGGTCTATGTATACCGAAAGGCTTGAAAAAAATTGGCGTGCGCTCGTCCGTGAGAATGATACCGTCATTATCCCCGGCGATATTTCATGGGAGCTTTCTCTCGAAGGGGCGGCAGCCGATTTTCATTTCATCGATCGGTTGCCGGGAAAAAAGATCATCAGTAAAGGCAATCACGATTTCTGGTGGTCAACCGTCAAAAAAATGATTGCGTTTTTTGAGCGTGAATCCATCTCGTCAATTTCCTTGCTTCACAACAATGCCTATGAGGTAGAGGATTTTATCATTGCGGGAACACGCGGCTGGTATCAGCCTGAAACTCAAGGTCCTTAACATGTTCTGCAGGTCGGATAAGAATCCGGTGGTGGAGC
>JAFVXT010000039.1 GCA_017501005.1 Clostridia bacterium | reverse complement strand
TTGTAACGGTGCAGGACGGAGAATTTATTACGATCTCCCCCTCTTGTCCGCACCGTGTGGTCAGCTGCAGTGCGGATTTTGAAAAGCTGACGTTGGCGGTGGAAAGCGGAGCGGAGCCGATCTGTGCGGCACTGAAGGCTGCCGAATATAAAGCACTTCCGATTGGAGAGGAAATGATGCTTTCGTTGGGTCTTGTTTTCCATTATGCCGCAAAAATGCTTGAAAACCGCGATTTTTTGATAAAACACACGTTGCATACCTTGGTTTATCACGTGATTTCGCTTCAGAAACCGACGTCAGGGCATCGAGAGGAGCGGTATGACGATCGGGTTCTCAAAGCCAAAAAACACGTGGAGGACAATTATGACATCTTTTTCACGTGCGAGGAGGTTGCCGCGTATTGTCACATCAGCGCCAAGCAATTGGGAAGGCTCTTTCAAAGGCACGAGGGAATGGGACTTTTGGAGTTTATTCATCTCAAAAAGCTGGAGCAGTGTAAAAAAATGCTTCTTGAAACCGATTGCACACAACATCGGATCGCACAGGCGCTCGGTTTTTCCGGCGCGGATTATTTTAATAAGTTCTTTGTTCACAAAACCGGCATGACGCCGATGCAATTCCGCGATGCGGAGGGTGTGCAAAGATAGGACAACTTTTATTGTCAATATCGGACATATTATTGTATCCATACCCGACTCATGCTATAATGACCTTATCATTATGGAACAGAGGAGTCGGGTATGAAATTTTTAGTAATGACGGACATTGAGGGCGTGACGGGAGTGACGACCTTCCAACAGGCAGAAAACAGTGAGCTCGGTCGCAGAATGCTGATGAACGATCTCAAGGCGGTGCTGGCGGGGATCCGCGAGGCGGGCGGTGAGGCGATTGTTTACGACATGCACACCGACGGCAGAAACGTGGACGTGACGCAGATCGACGAGCCTGTAGTCATGGGAAAGCCGATCCGCGGCGACCTTTGGCGCGGCGTGGGCGGCGCGGGCATTGACGGGCTATATTTAATGGGGCTTCACACGATGCAGCACGTTGAAAATGCCCTTTTGGCACACAGCTATCTGCGCGAATACGACGCAATTTACCTCAACGGAATGCTTGTGGGCGAGATCGGCATGGAGGCGGCGCTTGCCGCCGAGGCGGGGGTGCCGCTCAAATTCGTGTCGGGGGATGATCTTGGATGCCGTGAGGCGGAGGCGCTTGGCACAGGTGTTGTCACCTGCCCCGTCAAGACCTCTCTGGGCGCTGATACTGCGCTCTGCCTTGCTCCTTCGGAAAGTGCCGTGCGTTTGCGCGAGGCGGCAAAAAAGGCGGCGCTTACAACGGTTGCCCCTTTCACAGTGAAAGCACCGTACGAGATCCGCATTCAATTTTCGGATTGCCCCTACCTTTCCAAGATGCGCGAATTGCACCCCGAAATTTTTGAGAACGAAAACACCGTTGTGATGCGCGGTGAGCGGTTGCTCCCCACGTGGTCGCAATATCTGATTTATGAAAAGGAGATGGTGGCGGCATGTCGGTAATTTTAGGTGTCAATCATCAGTTTTTGTATCCCGAGGCCATTACGAATGCAGTGGCGCACACCGCAACGCTGAAAAGGCTTGCGGCAAACCCGCCGGTCGATGCCTTGGATTGCTGGATCTGGCGCGGGGAGAGTTCCGCTGAAGAGATCAAAATTCTCAAGGATAGCGGAAAGGTTATCAATTACAACGTAGGCGACCGCTTTGGCGAGGAGCAATCCTTTCCCGCGTCGCCCGAAAAGGCGGAGCGCGAGCGTGCATATTCGCTGCTCATGCGCGAGGTCGGCTACGCGCTGGAGGTTGGCTCGAAGAAGATCATTTTTGCCTTGGGCCCCGATCTTCCCACCGACCGCGAGGCGGCAAAGGAGTGCGTGCTGGAGTTGACCCTGCGTGTGGCATCACAGCTTCCCGACGACGTGCATCTTTCGCTTGAACCGACCGACCGCGATATCGACAAGAAATTCTTGTTCGGTCCCGTTTCGGAAACGGTGGAATTTATTGGTCGCGTCAAGCAAAACGGTTTCGAGCGCATCGGGCTTCTGCTTGACATGTGTCACGTGCCGATCATGCATGAAACGCTTGAGAGCGCTTTGGAAAAATCCAAGAGTGTACTCAACCACGTTCACCTCGGAAACGGTGTTATGAAAACCGACAGCCCTTTTTACGGGGACAAGCACACTGCGTGGAATCATCCGGATGGGCTTTATACCGAGGCGGACGGGGGGCGCTTTATCCACATGCTAAAAGAAATCGGCTACCTTGACCGCGCAGATGCAACCGTTTCCTTTGAGATGCGCCCCTACGAGGGCAAGAGCGCGGAGGAGAGTCTTGCGCGATTTGTTGCAGTGTGGAAATCCGCTTTCGAATCTTGAAAACGAGGTAAGAATGATGAAATATCAAATTGAAGCACAGCCCTTTGGGGCATACGACGTCGTGGTTTGCGGTGGCGGCACGGCAGGCTGCTTTGCGGCGATCGCCGCCGCACGCGAGGGCGCGAAAACCCTTCTCATTGAGCGCTCCTTTACCGTCGGCGGCATGCTGACCGTGGGAGAGGCGGGGATCACCAAGTTCTCCGAGCACTGCCGCGACGTGGACGTTTACAAGCGTGAGGTATTGGACGAGCTGGGACGCTCCCCCGAACGGGTACAGGTCGTGCGGGGATTGGCGCACGAATATGTCAAGCGCATGATCGATAGCGGCATGGCGCTTGGCACGCACGGCGAAGTGGGCAGCTACGTGTTTACCGATAAGGCAGAGGCGCAATGGGTGCTGATGCAAATGCTCGCGGAGGCAGACGTCGAGGTGCTTTACGATACGCGTGTGGTATTGGTCAACAAAAACGGCGATTCCGTTACGGGTGTGGTCGTTTGCAATAAAAACGGCTTTTGCGAGATCGGCGCGCGTGTGGTCGTTGATGCCACAGGGGATGCGGACGTAGCGGCACTGGCGGGTGCTCCGTTTGTTGTGGGTGCCACCGAGGAGGAGGTAGCCGCGGGTTTTGCAAAGGAGACCGGCCAGATGCAGCCTTTTGGTACGATGTATCGCATCCGTAACCTTGATTTTGCGCGTCTGTTCGACTATTTGCAGAAAAATCCAGACCGCTTTGTGACGCATCAATTCGGAGTTATGTCCCTTGAAAACGTCATCGAAAGCTACCAAAGAGGCGAGATGTGTGTGTTCCGCATCAATCTCAAGGAGCATTCCCCCGACCGAGAAGGCGGCAACGTCCAGGTTTACAATCTTCCCGAACGAGACGAGGCGATCCTCTTGGGACCCTGCTGTGCCGACGCGAAAAACGCCAACGGCTTGGATAGCCGCAAGGTCAGTATCGCACAGTACAATCTGCAAAGAGGAACGCGGATTTTGACGGACGTTTTGAAGGAGCACGTTCCCGGCTTTGAAAACGTGCGCATCACCTATATCCCCGACGTGGGTGTGAGAGAAACGCGCCATATCGTGGGAGAGTACCGCCTGTCGGTAATTGACGTGCTGTCGGGCAAGGATTTTGAGGATTCGGTTGCCTGTGGCGGTCATCCTCTCGACATTCGCCCGCTTCCCAAGGAGGTGGAAAACGTGGATCTCAACCATTGGAGATTCCACATTCCATACCGCGTGATGCTCCCTTTGAACGTGGAAAACCTGCTCGTCGCGGGGCGTCCGATCTCTGCCTCGCGCGGAGCGTCGGGTGCGACACGTCCGACGGCGCAGTGTATGGCTTTGGGTGAGGCGGCAGGCGTTGCCGCGGCAATGGCAGTCAAGGAGAATAAAACGCCGAAAACGATCGACGTACAGGCGCTTCGCGCACGTCTTTTGGAAAACGGCGCGATCGTTTGAATGACTCTGTCATCAACGTCTTGATAGAGGAGTGCGGCAGATATGAACGAACAGGCATCGCTGTGGCGGGAACGCTTCTCGTAGATAAGCTTTACGAGATCGACGCATATCCTGCCGCGGGTGTAAAAAAGGACGTAGAGCAAGATAGTGAAATACGAAGGCAGCAAAATGTTGATAAACAGCATGATGCCGAGCTCAAAAAATCAAAATATTGGCATGGTTAGGATTGGGAATTGCGATTGCCGTATTGATAGTGGCGGTAATTGCGTTGATTCTGTGATCTCTCAAAAATCCTCAATAAAAATAACAAAGCTTGGACACCTCATAACGTCAGCCACGTAACTGATGTGTCCAACTTTTTGTTATCAGATTATGCCATTGCAATGCTTTGAATG
>JAFVXT010000038.1 GCA_017501005.1 Clostridia bacterium | reverse complement strand
GTTGAATTTTTTATATCTCCACAAATTTGGATTACTGTCGCATTGTGCTATATCCTTATGTACCAGAAAAGCGACTCTCTTTTTTCTCCGAGAATCGCTTTTTTCTTTGTTTACTGCTCCCAAATATTTGGGGAGCGGAAATGTAATTTTAAGGCCTTGCATACCGCTTGCGGTATATTGCGTTAAGCTCGTCGTGTGCGACCGACGAATAGCAAACAAACTACGAAAAGGGCTTGACAAAGCCCTTCACAAGAGTTACAATACAACACCGGCGGAAGAAACAAAGCCCTTGAGATGGGAGATTACTTCCCTGCTCTCAAAGGCATTCGACCACATGGCTTGACCACGCGTTTTCGATTCTTCCTGACCACATATTTCGGTCTGCTGCTCTCAGGGCTGACCACATCGTGTTTTTTCTCTGCCTGTTTTCGGCTTGCGGCTGCTACTGCCCACCTGTGCTTTGACCGATTTTTAGGAACTGGAAAGGGCTAAGAAAAATTATTAGTGCTAACAAGCACTATAAACGATCAATTTCTGTGTTAGCAAAACACAGTTTTTTGTTATTTTACTCCGGTTTTCATCTAAATATCCGTCAAAAGCGGTCGTAGAACACCACCTCGTCCATCGGGCGGTTCTTAAAGTGGAGGTCAAGCGGCTTGGCGTCTTCCGAGGGATACCCCATCACAAGCAGTGCCGCAGGCTCAACGCCTTCCGGAATGCCGAAGGTCTCACGCATCTGAAAGGGATTGAAATGCATGACAAAGCATGTGCCCACACCGATATTGTGCGCTTCAAGCATCATATGCGTAGCGACAATGACGGCATCGACAGGTGAGGAAAGCGCACCGTCATAGGGGCGTTTCCAGCTCTCGCGTGTGTCATGGCAGATCAGCATCGCACTCGGCGCGTCAAAGTGACACCTCGTGCAGCCGCGGAGCCGCTCGATCGATTCGTCGGTGTTGAGCACCAAAATTCTTTGCGGCTGATAATTGCATCCTGTCGGTGCTTTATGCCCTGCCTGAAGAATTTTTGTAATCACCTCTTGCGGTAAATGCTGTTTTGTAAAGCTTCTTACCGAATATCTTTCGGAAATCAATTGTTCAAATTCCATGCGGGTTCACTCCTTTTGTTTTTTTCGATAATGCAAAATAAGGCTTCCATTCTCTTTTTCGGCTTTGATAAGCTCGAAATGCGCAAGATCGCTATTCATAAAAAGCGGCTTATCGTCTCGATCGGCCACAACGGGCGCAACCACAAGACTGATCTCGTCAACCGCGCCCACACGCTCGAATGCGCCGTTCAGAATGCTGCCCCCCTCCAAAAGCAAGGTTCTGCAGCCGATCATGCTTTTCAGCTTTGACAACGCCAGCCCGACGTCGATTGAATCCTTGCCCGCAAAAAGATAGGAAATACCCATTGTTTGCAAATACGTAAGGTAGCGTTCGTCCACATCTTCGGAAAGCACCTCAACGATCTTGGCACCGTCATAGCCGGGATCTCCGTCGGGATCAACGATCCGATTCGACTGCCAACCGAGCCTGCCGTGCGTATCGAAAGCAACGGCATAAAAGCTGTCAAGACCTTTTGCTATAAAATCGTTTTTCTGAGGCGTCCTCTCGTACTGACTTAAATCGGGATAAAACCCGCCCGTAAAGCTCCCCTCCATCGTCACGCGGCCGCAAATAAAGCCGTCAGATGCAAGCTCTCTGTTCAGTCGATAGTAAATATCCGTGGCGGCGGCGCATTCTTTTCGAAAAAGAAAATCTCCCGTCACCTTGCCGTCAAGGCTCATCACCATATGACAAATGATATACGGTCTATCCATTTTTTCACTCCTTCAAGAAAGCCTTCACTATATAAAAAAACAAAAACACCAAATCAGGATGGGCACATAGCAAAGTGCCAATACAAGCCTTTGCCAAAGGCCGCCGTAACGCAAAACGCTCTGCGCAAATTTTGCTTTTTCACCCATAATGAAAAAGCAAAAAAACAAAAATGCCACAGAAAAGCAGGCAAGCGAGAGCACACCGATGACCAATTGATCCTTTTGCAGCTGCAAGATCGCCAGAAGAAGCGGTACGAAGAGCAACGCCATGAAGCCGAAAGCAGATGCACCTCCGTGAATTTTTGTGATCACGTCTTCATCTTCTCGCTTTTCGTTCAACGGACAAAGGCCCGAGATCACCTCACAGCCGATACCGTATATCGCAAGCAGTATCCACAGTACGAGTGCAAGCTCTGTGCGATTTTCTTGATAGAGCAAGTAAGGTGCCGCGCAAAAGACAAGCCCCGACACGATACACCACGTATTATACACCCATCTGACGGGGCTTTGCCGTGATCCAAGCACGGACAGGGCCATCATCTTATGACTGTAGCAAGGATAAAAGCGTGCAAGCAAGAACGGCAAAAGATCGTCAATAAAAAGTGTGAGAATCCAAATAAAGACCGGTGCTTTCATAGTGAATACCTACGCATCAAAATCATTTGATCTTTTTTCCGTCCGAAAAGGCCCGGCCGACTCGCTCGCCAAAATTCCAATATGTGTGCGTAACGCCGTCGTAGATGATCGGATCGAGCTTTTTCGCATCGACCTTTCCCTTTTCATCCATGATACTTTCATCGACGGAGATATTGACGATCTCGCCAATGCAGATGCCGTCCTCATTGAATTTGAGGAGCTTGCATTCGACGGCCATTGGAAGCTCGGCGATCAAGGGCGCATTGACGTGCGCGCTCTTTAGAGCGTGAAAGCCCGCCCTTTCAAATTTATCGGGGACGTCGTTTGCCGAAACGATTCCCACGTAATCGCAAGGCACAACCGTCTTCGCCGTGGCAAAGCTGACTGTGAATGCACCGGCTTTTTTGATATTCTCGGTGGTTTTGTGGTCGTCCGCCAAGCAAACCATCAGCTGATTCGTATCGTAAATACCGCCCCAAGCCGCATTCATGGCGTTAGGTGTTCCTTTTTCATCATATGTGCCGACAATCAGCACGGGCATGGGATAAAGCCAGCTTTTTGCTCCGAAATTTTTACGCATATCGTTTTCCTTTCATTCTTAAAATCTGATTTTTTGAAAAGATAGATCCGTCATCACCAGATCAATGGCAAAAGTCTGTATTTCACGCGTTTTTTGTAGTCCGCATAGCCCGAAAGACCGACCTCCAGCACCTTTTCCTCGTGACGGATGCGAATGACGATGACCGCAATATACGGTACAAAGCAAAGAAATGCCCACCATGAGCCGAGCACCAAAGGAATGGCAAGAAAAAGCCAGACGGTGACCGCATACATCGGATGACGAACGATGCCGTAAAGCCCCGTATCGATCACCCTTTGGTTTTCCTGTACCTCGACCGTTCTTGAAAGATAGGCGTTTTCGCGCATGACCTCAGCATACAGTGCGTAAGAAATCAAAAGCACTACCGACGAAGCGATCACCACCCATAAAGGCATCCTTGACCAACCGAAACGGAAATCCAGCCCTGCCACGATAAAGCCCGCGATAAACAAAATGCCCGACACGGCAACCACACCCCTCTGGATGTTCTCTTTTTCCTTGGTCTCAAGGCGCTTGGCAAGAAGCTTGGGGGATTTGATCAAAAGAACAACACCGAGAATCAGCATCGGGCCGAACAAAAGCCCGATAAAAAGCCACGCGTTCATATAGGAGAAGCTTCCTGCGGGTAAAAACAGCAATGCAAAAACAAAAAGCAATCCGACTGTAAATTTAAGCAATGCACTGCATGCAAGTCTCATCATTTTTTTCGCTCCCTTTGTTAAAAGTGATTTGGTTTTCGTTGTGACAGCTGCGCCCCGATCCGCGTTCCAATCCATCATATCGAGATCGTATAAGGGGATCTCTATTTTATCGCACAACGTCCTTGAAAACGTGCTTTTGCCGCCAGAGCAACCGGTTCTTCTTTCTGCGATGATTCCTTATCAATCCTTTTGTCTTTATTATAACAAAACAGTACCGCCGTGTCAATAAAAAAGCACTCATATTTTCACCCTTAACACCATACACTATAGTACAATTTTGAAGGCGGTGAAATCATGAAAAGATCGATCGGACTTTGGCAGCTGATGGGGTTTGCGATCACATCACTTGGCGGTACGCTTTTGCATTTTCTTTATGAATGGCTTGGCGAAGCAATATGGATCGCTCCTTTTTCGGGGATCAACGAATCAACCTGGGAGCACATGAAGCTGCTCTTTTGGCCGACGTTTCTCTTTGCACTTGTGCAAAGCTTCTTCTTTCGCGATCGCCAAGACTTTTGGTGTGTGAAATTGCGCGGTATACTCCTCGGCCTTATCATGATCCCCGTACTCTTTTACACCTATAACGGCGTGGTCGGCAGATCCCCCGATTGGCTCAACATTGCCATTTTCTTCATTTCTGCCGCGATTGCCTATCTTTATGAAACACACCTCTTCGATTCGAAGCACAAGCGTTGCTTATCGCAAAGGTCTTCCCTGACTCTTCTTTGCGCAATCGCCTTGCTTTTTGTCATTTTCACCTTCAAAACACCCGAGCTTGGAATTTTCAAGGATCCGCTGACGGGAACGTACGGCTTATGATTCGTCCTTAAATCTTTATAAAAGAAAGCAGCGCCCGCCGACGCTCTGTCGGCGGGCGCTGCTGTTTTTGTCTTGTTTTTCTTACTTTGAAAGCATCACCTTATCGCTCGTCATTTGGCTGCCGCTTGAGGCCTCGAATATTTTCAAAACCGATAAAAAACAATCTTTTTGATTACCTAATCACTTGAAAAAAACAAAGAATTATGTTATAATGTGAAGCGTTATACCAATCATCACGGTGGAACTCTTATGAACAACAGTCGTTTTCGTTATATAAAAAATCTGTTTTTCCCTTGCTTTACCTTTTCGATGGCAACGGGAATCCTTTCTGCATTCCTGATCACGCTTTTTCAGCGTGTGGCCGAGCTTGTTATTCATTTATCGGGGCGCGCTTACGGTTATGTCCGAGAAAACCCCGAATGGATTCCCTGCCTTCTTGGCGGTGCGGCACTTATTGGCCTTGCGGCAAGCTTTATTCTGACCTTTTCGCACAGCTGCCGCGGCGGTGGTATTCCTACGTCCATTGCCGCCATTCGGGGTATCACAAGCTTCAAATGGCTAAAAAGTGCGTTTGTGCTTCCCTTTTCGGCACTTCTGACTTTTCTGTGCGGACTCCCTCTCGGCACAGAAGGCCCTTGCGTTCAGATGGGAACCGCCCTTGGCGACGGCGTGGTGCACGTATTCGGTTCAAAAAAGCATGCAGGGTGGCGTCGGTACATGATGACGGGCGGTGCATCTGCCGCCTTCTCGCTTGTGACAGGTGCGCCTGTAACGGCTATTCTCTTCGTGATGGAAGAGATTCACTACCGCTTCTCGCCTCTTCTTTTTTCCGTTGCCTCGCTTTCCGTGCTTGCAGGCCAGATCACCGTGCGCATCCTCGCGCATTTCAGTCTTGCATCGGTGGGACTTTTTCATATTGAAACGCTTGAAGCCTTGCCGTTTTCCCGTCTCTTCATTCCTCTGGTGCTGGGAGTTTTGTGCGGTGCTTGCTCGGTGCTCTTCACATATGCTTACCACCGCATTGACAGATTCGTCCGCATCACACTTGGCAAGATCTCGGTGAAGATCAAATTTCCCTTGATCTTTGCTTGCATCGCGCTCACAGGCTTCTTCTGTGCCAAGATTCTTGGCACGGGACATTCTTTGATCGAGGGGCTGTTCGAGGTGCAAACGATCTGGTATCTTCTGATCGTCATTTTCCTCGTGCGCGCCGTTTTCATGATGATTGCCAACACCGCAGGCATCACGGGCGGTATTTTTCTGCCGACACTCGCCTTCGGTGCCATCATCGGTTCGCTTTGCGCCCAAGCATTTATCGCCATGGGACTTCTTCCCGAAAGCTCTTATACACTATTGGTCGTCTTGGGTATGACCGCTTTCCTTGGTGCAAAATCACGGATTCCGTTAACGGCATACGTCTTTACGATTGAAGCACTCGGCGGTATTCATAATCTGCTTGCCATCGGCATGGCACTCACAGCCTCCTTTCTCATCGTCCAGATATCCGGCCTCGATGATTTTACCGATGCGATTGTCAAAGCAAAAGCGCATGCCATTCATAAAGGCAAGGAGCCGCACCATATCGAGGTTGCCCTCACGGTTCACGAGGGCTCGTTCGTCATCGATAAAGAATTACGCGATATTCTCTGGCCTGCCTCCTGCGTTCTTCTCTCCTTTGAGCGCGCACCCCAAAACAAAGGGAAAATGACGATTGCCGCAGGCGACGTTCTGACGGTTTATTACAAAACCTACGATCCCGTTGCTTCAGCCGAAGAATTTGAGGTGCTGGTTGGCGACCAGCCTGAAGAAACCGACCGCATCATGCGTCCTACATAAAAGCACGAGGCACCGCTTGAACGGTGCCTCATTTCTTTCACATATTCTCGTATTCTTCTCGTAAAATTGAACATATGCCGACGTTTTCATAGCGCCCCTTCACAACGATGGCGCCGCGGCTGATCCCCTCGAAGGTCATACCCACGCGCTCCATCACACGGCGGCTGGCAAGGTTATTTTCAAGATAATGCGCCTCAATGCGGTGCAAATTCAGCTCATGGAATCCGAAGGAAAGCACGCGGAGCAAGGCTTCGGTGGCATAGCCCTTGCCATGATGGTCGGGCGAAAGCACGTAGCCGACCTCGGCACTGTTGTTCGTATAATCAAAGCGCGTGAATCCGCACGTACCGATCATGTGTCCGAGGTCGTTTGGCACGATTGCCCAATCGTAAAAGTCGCCCGCCGTATAGCGATCCTGCAAATATTGAAGATAGCGTGCGGTATAATCCCTTGTGGGGTGCGGCGACCAGAGAAGATAGCGGGAAACCTCCTCTTTTTTTGCATACGTGTGCATGGCATCGAGGTCGCTTGGCAGAATCTTGCGTAAGCAAAGACGCGGTGTGCGTAAGGTCGGGATTCTCGTAAAGTTGGTTTTGATCAGTTCACGTGTCAGCATAAACGCTCTCTCTTTGATGAAATTTCATCTTATTGTAGCACAGTTTGCCCGACTTTGCAAGTCTAAATGAGGAAATTGACAAAAGGTGTTCGGTATGTTATAATGGTAAAAATGAAAAAATGCCAAAAAGCAAAGGATTTCATATGCAAAAAACAAATGCCATGCGCCGCCTTGATGCCGCGCGTATTTCTTATGAGGTGCTCACCTATCCTGTGGACGAAAATGATTTGAGCGGCACCCACGCGGCCGATCTGTTGGGGATTCCCTATGAGCAGATCTTCAAAACACTGATCTGTCACGGTGAAAAATGTGGTTACCGTGTATTTTGTCTGCCCGTTGCCGAGGAGCTCGACCTCAAAAAATGTGCGCAGATCGCAGGCGACAAGCGCGTAGAAATGATTCCTGTCAAGGATCTTTTACCGCTGACAGGCTATTTGCGCGGCGGTTGCTCCCCGATTGGCATGAAAAAAGCCTTTCCGACCGTCATTCACGAAAGTGCGCTCCTTTTCGACAAGTTTTACGTAAGCGGCGGCGCACGCGGCGTGCAGATCGGCCTTGCCCCACAAGCCCTCGCGGATTTTACCGGTGCATCCTTTGCCGATTTTTTGAAATAATACGTTTGTTTTTTCAATGAAAAAGCGTCAGCTTATGCCCCTTTTGGGGTAAAAGCTGACGCTTTTTTCGATAAAAATATCACCAAGGAAATACATTTTCAGATCGGCAAAAGCGATTTGGCCACGGAAAAATAGACAAGAAGCGAAATGGCATCGACAAGCGTGGTGATGAAGGGACTTGCCATCACGGCGGGGTCAAAGCCAATGCGCTTGGCAAGGATCGGCAAAAAGCAGCCGATCACCTTGGCCACCAAGACCGTGATCATCAAGGTCAGGCAAACAACCGCCGCCACAGTCAGGGTAATCTCTTCATTGCCGAGGAGCAAGCGGTCAAAAAGCATGAGCTTGATAAAGGACGCGACACTCAAGGCCGCACCGCAGAGAACCCCGACGCGCGCTTCCTTAAAAAGCACACGAAAAGCATCGCGAAAGGCAATTTCACCGAGTGAAAGGCCGCGAATGACTGTGACAGACGCCTGACTTCCCGAGTTTCCGCCCGTATCCATCAGCATGGGGATAAAAGAGGTGAGAATCACGCTGGCGGCAAGCGCGCTTTCAAAGGACGATATGATCAGCCCCGTGAAGGTGGCGGAGATCATGAGCAGCAGAAGCCACGGGATTCTTGTGAAAAAGGTTTCGATGACCGACGTTTTCAGATAGGTCTTGTCGGTCGGTGTAATAGCCGCCATTTTGGCGAAGTCCTCTTCGGTTTCTTCGTGCAGAACCTCCAAAACGTCATCAACCGTGACGATACCGACCAGGCGTCCCTCGCGGTCGGCGACGGGCAATGCAAGCAAGTGGTATTTATCGAACATACGCGCCACGCTTTCGCGGTCGTCCCCCGTTTTCGCAAAAATGACGTTTTCTTCCATGATCTCACCGATGACGGCATCGGTTTTGGAAAGCAAAAGATCCTTGGCGGTCACAAGGCCGACCAATTGGCGCGTGTCGTCCACAACGTAAGCGGTATAAATGGTCTCTTTATCAATGGCAACCGCGCGGATATAGTCAAGCGCGTCGGCAACCGTCATTCTTTTTTTGAGCGCGACGTATTCGGTGGCCATGATACTGCCAACGCTATCGTCGGGGTATTTCAAAAGCTCGTTGAGCACGCGCCTTTTTTCGGGGGCGGAGACCTTCAGAATACGGCTGACCACGTTTGCGGGCATTTCCTCAACGAGGTCGACCGCGTCGTCCGTATAAAGCTCGTTCAATGTTTCGCGCAATTCAAAATCGCTGAAGGAATCTATGAGAAGCTTCTGCTGCTCGGGTGACATCTCAACGAAAACCTCGGAGGCCAATTCCTTGGGGAGAATGCGATACAAAACGATCAGCTTTTCACGTTCGATCTCATCGAAAAGCTCGGCCAAATCCGCACCTTGCTGATCCGAAAGCAACGTGCGAAGAGCAGTAAATCTTTTTTCCGCAAGATACTGCAAAACAGTATCGAGCATGAGTTCTTTTTCCATAATAAAAGCTCCTTTCGAGGTGATGCACGTCGAAAGGAGCTGTCTTATACGGAGAAATCAACCGTTTTGCGAAAAAGGCAAAATACGGCTCACCGACGAAAGGCAGTCGTTTCGAACTTGCAAAATATGTTTTTGGTGACATAAGGGTATATGCGTACTACTGCCTGTATCCACGGTTCTCACCGTCCTTTCATTGTTTCAAAATCAGCTGAAGCACTATAGCCATTATACACTTTTTCACAAAAAAAAGTCAACCCCTCTTTTGAAAAAAAGGCGCAAAACGAGCAAAAACAAAAAGCGACACGGCCATTTTCAAAAGCTCTCCCAAGAGAAGAGGCAAAAGCAGAAGGAGAAGCGAACGGTCAAGGGGGACGTTCATCACCCAAAGATAGCCGATTGCACCACATATATAAAGAAAAACCGTTCCCAAAAGAAGCGCACACAGCCGACGCACAAGCCGCCCGCCAAAGCCGCCTCCGACAAACGAAATGAGAAACGAAGCAAACGGAAAGGCAAGCAAAAAGCCACAGGTCGGCCCGACAAAAGCCTGCGCGCCGCCCATAAAGCCCGAAAAGACGGGGAGCCCGAGCGCACCGACGGCAATATAAACGAGCACAGTTAAAAACGCATCACTCGGCCGAAAGCAAAGTGATATCAAAAAAAGACAAAAGGTTCCGAGTGTGAGAGGGATCGGGCCGATCGGAAGTGCCAGCGGTGCCACCGCACACATCAGCGCAGCGGCAAGAGAAATGCGCGTCAAGCGACCGAGAGCTTTGCTTTTCATCATGCGCCCCCTTGCATACGAATGCTGACCTCACCCGCACGAAGCACCCTCTTTTCACCGCTTGGAAGTTGAATGAGGAGTGAAGCATCATTCAGAAGATCAAGCACCGTGGCTTCATAAGTATTGCCTCCCTCTTGCACCCAAACGTCCTTGGAAAGAATAAAGCAACGGCGGCGGTAACGCGCAAGATACGTGCCGCTTGCGATCTCCTTTTCCGCCCTAAGCAAGCGCTTGATGATCTCACCCGCCAGAAGGTTACGGGACGGCGGCGCAACCGCCGAATCGAGCGTACAAGCAATTGGTTGCAGCTCTTCGGGCAAGCGCCCGCACAAATTGACGCCGATGCCGACAATGGCAGCCGAGGGAGACTGCACAGAAGAGGAAATGATGCTTTCCGTCAGAATACCTGCCAGCTTTTTTCCCCGCAAATAAACGTCATTCACCCATTTCACCTGAAGATCAAGCGACGGACAAAGCGCTTCAAGCGACTCACAAAGCGCCAATGCGGCAAAGGAGGTCAACTGCGGCCAAAGGACAAAATCAAGTCTTGGGCGAAGAATCACGCTCATATAAAGTCCCTGCCCCGCCCCCGAAAAGAAGGGGCGACCGTAACGGCCGTGACCTGCCGTTTGAGCGTCTGCCAGCACCGCGCTTCCCTCTTCTGCACCGTCGGCAGCCAAAAGCTTTGCACGGATATTGGTGGAATCAATGCACGTATGTAGCTCGGGCATGGGAATCGCACAGCCCGCACTTCTTTGAATTTGACGGCCGTTCAAACGGTCTTCCGAATCTAAAAAGGACATCATTTCCCCCTTCTGCCGCGCGCGGCTGTACTTGTATAAATTCAAAAAAAGAAAGACAAACTAATCGCAAAAGAAATAAGAAAGGAAAGACGGTATGCTGACTGTTTTCGTGCGCTCGGTCATCATCTACATACTGCTTGCCCTGATTCTTCGTATGATGGGCAAACGGCAGGTGGGTGAACTTGAAATTACCGAGCTCGTTGCGGCGCTTTTGCTTTCCGAGCTGGCCGCCATGGCAATCGACGATTCCGAAAAGCCTCTGCTTTACAGCATCATTCCCATTCTCTGCATTCTCTTCATTGAGGTCATGATCTCGTTTGCCGTGCTGAAGATTCCTCTTTTTAAGAAAATCTTCGAGGCCAAGCCGAGCATCCTGATCAGACGCGGCAAGCTGGACGAACGCGAGCTTGCCCGCATGCGCATTTCCCTGGAAGAGCTTCTCGGTGAATTGCGGCTCAAGGGCGTGGGGTGCATTGATACGGTGGAATACGCGATCATGGAGCAAAACGGCCAGATCTCGGTATTCGTGCGCGACGAAAATCCGCGCGGCATCGACCACTTGCTCGTCATTGACGGTGTGCTTGACAGTGACGGCTGCAAGGAAGCAAGCTGCACGCCTGCCTTCATCGAAAAAATCGCAAAAAAGGAAGGGTGCCGCGTCAAGGACATTTTTCTTCTGACGGTTGACGACCGAAAAAAGACCACGATCATCAAAAAAGAAGGGGAAAACAAAAAATGAAGGCTTTTGTCATCTCATGCTCGCTTTTTCTTTTACTGACGCTTCTCGTCGTTTCCTTCGCCTTTTTTTCGGGCAAAAGGATTGAGAAGCTGCAAGCCTTTGCCGAAGAAGCGGCAACCGATGCACTCGCGGGAGAAAAAGAGCATGCGCTTCTTTTGTTTTCGTCCTTGCAAGAAAACTGGGCAAACGTGCATATTCCTCTTCTGCTCACCATTCATCACGGCACGCTAAAGCCGATCGAACTTGCCATCACCGATGCCGAAAACGCCATCGCACTTGAAAACGACGATGCGCTGTACAGTGCGCTCGTGCGGCTTTCCCACGAGCTATCCTCACTCTCAGACGATATCATGCGGCCTGCTCTCTGATTTTAAAGGCTGCGCATGAAAGCAGAAGGAGACTGCCCCGTATGCTTTTTGAAAACACGGCTGAAATCATTGGCGTCCTCAAAGCCAACGGCCTCTGCCGTTTCGGCAATACTGCTGCTTCCGCGCTTTATGAGAAAACAGAAGATTTTTATGCTAAAGTCCATTTTTTATTTTACATAAAAAAAAATGACTTGTCAAGAGCATTCGCGCAGTTCTTGGAGAAAAATCCGCTTTTTTCAAGGAAGAGATCAAAATGGCATTGCCGCAAAAGCCGCGGCAATGCCTCTTTTTTTGAAAGTTCACGCAAAACACCAAAAGAAAAAGCGCGTACCCCATTGCATTTCCTTTACAAGTATGCTAAAATAAATAGTATTATTATAGATTTATCAATACGTCTGACCGTAAAAGGTCACAAAACGAAAGGACATACAATGAATTTCCTCGGATTTGATTTCAGCGAAAAAACGATTGCCTTGGCCGAGCAGGCGGAAAAGGACTGCTTTGAAAGGTTCCGTGAAATTGATGGCGTGGCCATGCAATGCAGTGCCAAGGTATTGCGTGCTTTTCAGGAAGCACGCGTATCAACGGCCGATTTTCTCGAAATTACGGGCTATGGCTACGACGATCCCGGCCGCGACAAGCTGGAGCGTATTTATGCACACGTTTTCGGTGCGGAGGACGCGCTTGTGCGTCCCCAGCTCATGTCGGGCACGCACGCCTTGGCCGTGGCGCTCGGCGGCCTTCTGAAGCCGAACGATCTTTTGCTCTCTGTATCGGGTGAGCCTTACGATACCCTGCGCTCTGTCATCGGTACAAGCGGTGAAAGCCGCAATTCCCTGATGGCATACGGTGTCCGCTATGAGGAGATCGACCTCCGTGACGGCACTTTCGATTTTGATGCCATTCGCGCGCGCATTGCAAAGGGCGACGTGAAGGTGGCCGAGATTCAAAGAAGCCGCGGCTATTCGCACCGTAAAAGCCTGACGGTTTCGCAGATCGGCGAAGCGATCCGCGTGATTCGTGAGGCCGATCCTTCGGTGATTATTCTGGTTGATAACTGCTACGGCGATTTTACGGAGGTCAAGGAGCCGACTGATTTCGGCGCTGACGTCATCGTCGGCTCGATGATGAAAAACCTTGGTGCGGGCCTTGCTGTGACAGGTGCTTACTGCGTCGGCCGCCGCGATTGCATTGAAGATATTGCTGACAGACTGACCGCGCCCTGCATCGGCAAATCGCTCGGTGCCAACATGAACCAGCTCACCTCCTTTTACAAGGGTCTGTTTATGGCACCGTCGGTGGTGGCAAGCGCACTCAAAAGCATGGTATTTGCCGCGAGAATGCTTGAGCTTGCGGGCTTTGAGCACATTTCGCCCACCTATCTTGAAAAACGCACAGACATCGTGCAAACGGTGGATCTCGGAACCGAAGAAAACCTCGTCAACTTCTGCCGCGGTATCCAGGCAGGCTCTCCCGTTGAATCCTACGTATCCCCCATTCCGGACGATATGCCCGGCTATCCTCATAAAGAGGTCATGGCGGCAGGCACGTTTACCACGGGTGCCACCATCGAGCTCAGCTGTGACGGTCCCTGCACCCCGCCCTACACCGCTTATATGCAAGGCGGTTTAACCTACGAATACGGCAAGCTGGGGATCATGCACGCCATTGATTACATGATCAAGTGATAAAAACAAAAAAGGAGAGGCGAAGTGCCATGACCTTCGACCGTATCGAGCTTGCCTCGGGTATCCATTTGAACTACACCTATTCCGACCGTTTCAAAACAGACGGTCTCTCGCTTTATTTTCTGTTGCCGCTCACGTGTGACACCATTGCTTACGACAGTCTTCTTCCCGAGGTTTTGCGTATGGGAAGTGAAAAGCTGCCCACACCGCGTGCCATGACCTGCCGTGCGCAAGAGCTTTACGATACGGGCATCACCGTGGCGCACTACAATCTCGGCAACCGAAAGATCCTTCTCTTTTCGGCAGATATGCTTGCCGCCTCCTTTTTACCGCAAGGCACGGAGCTGCTTCCGCAAGCGGCGGAATTATTGAAGGATCTGATCTTCCACCCCTACCTTGAAAATGGCAAGCTTTCGGAAAAATACGTCGCCTTACGTAAAAAAGCGTTGATCGATGCCGTGCGCGCCGAGATCAACCACAAAGGAACCTATGCGCTTTTACGCTGCCGCGCTGCCATGTGTGAAGGAACCGTGGGAGCACTTCTCCCCTACGGCACAGAAGACATGATCGCTTCCGTGACAAGTGAAGCTCTGACAGAACGCTACTTTCAATGTTTAAAGGCCGCCGAAATTGAATGCTTTTACGAAGGGCGCGCTGCAAAGGAAGAGGTGATCGACGCGCTTTCCTTCCTTCTTGACTGTGCCAAAGAAAAGCCGCTCTTACCGAAGATAGAGCAAAAGCCAAAAAGGGAGACCGTCCGTTTCATCGAAGAAGCGGT
>JAFVXT010000037.1 GCA_017501005.1 Clostridia bacterium | reverse complement strand
TAATTTGTTTAAGGAAGATATAGCATAATGAACAGAAACGAAGAAAAAGCAGTACAAAAAATCCGCGCACGGTATACAGAAAAGGAGAGAAGTGCACTTGACGAGCTCCGTGAGCTCGATGCCAAGGTCAAACGCCCCGCAAATATATTTTCTTATGTTTTCGGAAGTATTTCCGCCATCATCATGGGGGCAGGCATGAGCCTCGTCATGACCGACATCGGTGCAACCATCGGCATGAATGAAACGATGATTCCGGGTATTATCATCGGTATGGTGGGTATGGTGATGGCTCTTGTCAATTACCCGATCCATACGGCCATCATGAACGCACGCAAGAAAAAGTACGCACCCGAGATCATCGCCATGAGCGATCAAATGATCAATCAATAAATCAAAAAACAAGGAGATCAAACGAATGGGAATCAAGGCATTTTTCAAAAAAGCATTCGGTGACATGAAGAAGAGCGCAAAGGCGCAGCATCAAGTTGACAAGGCTGAATTTCAGGCGGCAAAAGCAGAAGCCAAGGCAAATTGGGAAGAAGCAAAGATGTCCC
Source organism: Clostridia bacterium (assembly GCA_017501005.1). Lineage (GTDB taxonomy): Bacteria > Bacillota > Clostridia > Oscillospirales > CAG-272 > UBA1740. The sequence goes on along the minus strand of JAFVXT010000037.1, from coordinate 4,842 downwards.
CCTCGCAAAGACAGGCAAAAATGCAGGCAGAGCGTGATGCGCAGATTGCAGCGGCAAACGAGCGCAAGGCGGCGGCCGATGCTCGCATTGAAGCGGCAAAGAAAAAATAAAGAAAAAAGCAACCGAAGCGAGACGAAAAAAACGGCTCGCTTACGTTGCGTTTATCAAGGAGTCAAAAATGAACGCGATTGAAATCAGAAATCTTTCCAAAAGCTTTCGGGGCATGTATGCGGTCGATCACTTGAATATGACGGTTCCGCAGGGGGCGATCTACGGCTTTATCGGTGAAAACGGAAGCGGTAAATCCACCACCGAAAAGCTGATCTGCGGCCATCTCGTTCCGAACGGCGGCGAAATCAAGCTGTTCGGTCGGGATTATACCGATCCCGGTGTGCGCGTAAGAGTCGGTGCACTGATCGAAAATGCGGGGTGCTTTCCCGGCTCGAGCGTCTATCAGAACCTGATGATGCAGTGCATCAACCTCGGCATCGAGAATGCCGACGAAGAGATTCAGCGTGTGCTTCGCATTGTACGCATGGAGGATAACGCTCTTCTGAAATTTAAAAGCTGCTCGCTCGGCATGAAGCAGAGAATCGGTATTGCCATGGCTATGCTTGGTGATCCCGCGCTTCTCATTCTTGACGAGCCGATCAACGGTCTTGATACCGACGGTATGCGTATCATGCGCGAGATCCTTGTGGATATCACGAAAAATGAAGGCTGTACCGTTGTCATTTCCTCGCATTTGCTCGGCGAGCTTGAAAAGATTGCTACGCACTACGGAATTATTCGACAGGGCAAGATGATTATGGAAATGAGTGCCGAGGAAATGGATTCAAGAGCGCAGGTCTTTACCTCGCTCAAAACGGAGGACATGAACGGCGCGCATGCTATTCTCTCAACAAAATACACCGACGTGCGATACGAGGACGGCTATATCCGCCTTTATGACGTCGATGATGTGGAAGAAATCGTTTCCTTCCTTATGGAAAACGGTCATACGCCCTGCGAGATCAAGAAGAATAAGATCGGTCTCGAAGAATACTATATTGAGCTGATGTCAAAAGGGGGAGGTAAAAAATCATGACAAAAGAAATAAAATTCGAATCTCCGAGCTTTGTACAAAGAATCAAAAGCATGCTCGGTGTGGACTTTTACCGACTCTTCCACACGCCTCTTTTCTACATCTTCCTTGCCATTGCCGCCATCATTCCCGCAATGGTCTCGGCGATGACGATGATGCCTGACCAGAACGGAAACACGATGGAGCCTCTCTATTCAAACGTCTGGCAGATCATGGCGGCATCCGAGCCGCTTTACGTCATCAGAACCATTGCCGATTACGCCAATATGAATATGGTGTTCATCTTCGGCGGGATCATGGTGTCTATCTTCATCGGCCACGATTATAAAAGCGGCTACGTCAAGCAGCTCTTTACCACCCACGCCAAAAAGCAGGACTATATGATCTCCAAGTCGCTGACCTGCGCGTTTGCCATGGCGTGTATGTGCATCACTTATTTCATCGGCGGTATTGCGGGCGGTATGTTCGCAGGATATGCCTGGAGCGTGAAGGTCTCCTCGCTTATCATTGCGCTTCTCGGTAAGATCATCATGTCGCTCGGTTGGGCAAGCCTTTTCACCTTCCTCAATATTATTTTCAGAAGATATTTCGGCATCTCGGTGGCCTCGTCCTTCTTCTTTGGCACGGGTATTCTCATCATCGGTGCGGCGGCCATCATTGAGGCTCTGGGGCTTCCTACCTACGTTTTGAATATGTTTCTTTACGGATCCTCCGTCAACGCTTGTCTGACAAGCCATATCGGCACGTTGATCGTTTGCATCCTCGTGTCGGCTTCGTGGACGCTGATCTATAATCTTGTGGGAACGCACATTCTGAACAAGAGTGACGTTTATTGATAGGAGAATCAAAGATGAACGCGATAGAAATCAGAAATTTGAGTAAAAGCTTTGGCCCCAAGCAGGCGGTGAACGGCCTTGACATGACGGTGCCCGAGGGGGCGATCTACGGTTTTATCGGAGAAAACGGCTCGGGTAAGTCCACAACCGAAAAGATCATTTGCGGTCTGATCCGCGAAAGCGGCGGTACTGTCAAGCTCTACGGTAAGCCCCACACAGACGGCGACGTCCGTGCAAGCATTGGCGTGCTCATTGAAGCCCCCGGTTGCTTTCCCGGCCTTTCGGTTTGGAACAACATGATGATCCAAGCGGCCAATCTGCGCATAGAGAATGCCGAAAAAGAGGTGATCAAGGTCCTCAAAACCGTTCGTATGGAGGGTGCGGCAGGGAATAAGTATAAGAACTGCTCGCTCGGTATGAAGCAAAGAATCGGTATTGCCATGGCCTTGCTCGGCAATCCGCGGCTTCTCATTCTCGACGAGCCGATCAACGGTCTTGATGCCGACGGCATGAGAATCATGCGTGAGGTTTTGACTGATGTGACCAAATCGGGCGCAACCGTTGTGATCTCTTCTCACGTGCTCGGCGAGCTCGAAAAGATCGCCACGCATTACGGCATCATCAGAGGGGGCAGAATGATTGCGGAAATGACGGCAGAGGAGCTTGAAGCAAGCTGCCGTACCTTCGTTTCGTTGCAGGCAAAGGATATGAGAGCCGCAAAAGCTATTCTCACCTCTCGTTTTTCACACGTGGAGGAGGACGAAGCAGGGTATCTGCGTGTTTATGACGAGGTCAAAACCGAGGAGGTTGTCAAATACCTTTATGACCGTGGAATTGTCGTGACCGAGGTGGGAACCGATAAGATCGGTCTTGAAGAATATTACATTGATTTGATGAAGGGAGCGAGAAAAAATGGCTAATTCCTTTGAAAAAAATACCTTTGGCAAACGCTTCGGCAGTATGCTGAAGGTGGATTTTAAGCGCTTGTTCCTTTCGCGCGCTTTCTATATCATTTTGGCCGCTTGCTTGCTCGCGCCTGTGCTTATTCTCGTGATGGTCACCATGATGGACGGCACGGTGAGCGTTGATCCGCAGACGGGCAAGGAGACCGTGATGGAGGGCTTTGATCACGTTTGGCAGATCATCGGCACGGTCAGCGATCCGAACGCCAATGCCGCTATGGGCGGTGATGCGGCGAGCGGTGCGGCGGCTATGGATATGAGCATCACCTCGATGTGCAATATCAATATGCTGTATTTTGCCATTGCCGCGCTTGTGTGCATCTTTGTGGCAGACGATTTCAGAAGCGGCTACCAAAAGAATCTCTTCACCGTCCGTGCGAAAAAAACCGACTACGTTGCCTCGAAAACGGTGGTTCTCACCTTCGGTGCGGCCATGATGATCCTTGCGTTTTTCGTCGGCTCGCTCGTGGGCGGTGCGGTGGCGGGCTTGCCCTACACAATGGAAGGCTTCAACACGCTGAATCTTTTGATGTGTATTCTCGCCAAAATGGTGCTTGTGAGTGTGTTTGTACCGATCTATCTCGTCATGAGCGTTGTGGCAAAGCAAAAGCTTTGGCTGTCGATCCTTCTTTCGATGATGGTTGGCATGTTCCTCTTTATGATGATTCCCATGCTCACGCCTCTCAATGCAACCCTGATCCACGTGCTTCTGTGCGCGGTCGGCGGCGTTGGCTTCGGCTTCGGGCTTGGTGCCATTGGCAATCTTGTGCTCAAAAAGACGAGCTTGGTGTAAAGTATAAAAAGAAAAAAGGCTGAAATTTTCAGCTTTTTTTCTTATACCCATCATGAAGCGTTTTGCCTTTTTTTCATTTTCTGCCAGCTGACAAAGCCGTAAATATCGTTAAAAAGAAAAGCGACGAAGCAGACTGCGACTGAAAGATAACGACTATCGGTTTGGCTTGCGAGTGCCCATAGCACAATGAGGACGAGATCGTTTGCGGCATAGGCAACGGCAAAGAAAGGGCTGCGGCGAAAGGTCAGGTAGACGGCGAGAAAGCTGGTGGTGACCGAGAGCGTGCTGGGAATCATGTTTGCCGTTCCGAAATATTTCAGAATAAAATAGAAGAGAAGAGTGACAAGCAGAGAAAGCGGCCATATAAAGATCTGCTCAGCCTTCCCAATTTTACTGACACGGACTTCGCTTTTGTTTCCTTTGTACGGATGGCGCAGCCAAGAGACAAGCGCAAAGACCGCCATGGGCATGGTCATGCCAAGGTAGGTGATCATCTCGCCGTAATAAGAAAACGTGTAGGATATGATGCCGTAGAGAAGACTGAAAAGGATCATCAAAGCCTGGCCAAAGGGATGGCCCTTGGCACTGAAAATGAGAGACGTGACACCAACCAGAGAGGCGGTCAGCGTCAGATAATTCGTTCTGTCAAAAACGATGAATGACATGAAAATGACAAATACCGACGAAAGCCATAGCGTCATTTCAAATTTTGAAAAATAGTGTTGCTTTGTTTTCATAAAAACTCCGTTTTGCCGTGCGGCACAAATCATACTGTGAAAAGAAGAACGTCACATAAAAAGCGACTGCCGTTTTATGTGAACTCTTAAAAATAAGCATCCGCATACACATCTTCAAAGACCTAACGATGTGTAAACGGATGCTTTGGCATCTGACTACCCGGTGGCAGTTATTCTATTTGTTTTTTCATTGTGCGCTCCTGACGGTTTTACCGTCTGCGGATATTGTATCAAGAAGCTGCCGCAAAATCTTCGATTTTGCGCGCGAAGCAAGGCTTCTCGCATCGGACATGCCGACACGGCGGCTTTTGAAGATATCCGCATTTCGCGCCTTGCGCGAATAAGCGCACTCCGTGCGGCTTTGACGGTTTTACCGTCTGCGGATATTGTATCATGGAAAAACACATTTGTCAAGCGGTTTTTCCTTCTT
>JAFVXT010000036.1 GCA_017501005.1 Clostridia bacterium | reverse complement strand
CTCTTTTTTGTTCACAGCTTCAACAAGTGGTCAAAATGTAAGAATTTGTAGACAAAACGATATATCAATGTTTTTTCGTCTATGTTACAATAATAAAGAAGAAGCTTGACCCTGCATGCATATTATAATTATTGTAGCATGATTTTTTTTGACTGTCAATATTGATTGCGCAAAAAAATTCCGAAAGCATGTGCTTTTCTTCGCTTTTTCCTTCGTCTTCTTATTGCATCTTTTATATCTTCCATTTTCGAAACAGGAAAGGGGTTACTATGGTACAACTGACAATCAAACAGCAACAAGAGCTCTGTGAAATTCTCGCCAAATTCGGCATTCATGAGGTTCGCGACGTGCACGGGCACGGCGACGGACACATTCATAGCACCTATTTGGTCACAACGGCTTATGCAAAGTACATCATGCAAAAGGTCAATACCGTCGCTTTCCGTGACGTAGATGCGTTGATGCAGAACATCGAGCTGGTCACTGCACACTTAAAAAAGAAGCTCGCACAAGCGGGCAAGAATCCGCTTCGTCACACGCTGACCGTTCACCGCGCACTTGACGGTGCCCCCTATTATCGCGAATACAACCACGTATACCGCGTGTATCTCTTTATTGAAGGCGAATCACGCAACCAGGCCAACCCTGCCGATATGGAAGCCGCAGGTGCCGCCTTCGGCGAGTTTCAGAACATGCTGGCCGATTTCCCCTCCTCTTGCCTTGACGAGACGATCCCGCACTTTCACGATACGCCCCGCCGTATGGACAACCTGGAAAAGTCGATTGAAGCAGACGTCATGGGACGCCGCGCCGAATGTGAGGACCTGATCGCCTTTGCACGTGCGCACGCGGATCTGGCACACAGCGTCACCGATGAGATTGCAAAGGGACTTGTGCCCCTGCGCGTGACGCACAACGATACCAAGCTCAATAACCTTCTTTTCGATCCCAAAACCAACGAGGCCTTCTGCGTGCTTGACCTTGATACCGTCATGCCCGGCTCGCTTCTCTACGATTTCGGCGACGCACTCCGTTTCGGTATGGCCACCGCGCCCGAAGACGAGCGTGACGAAGCCAAGATCGGTATTTCGCTTGACAACTACCGCGGCTTCACTCGCGGCTTTGTGCGTGAAGCAGGCAATGCCATGACCGACAAGGAAAAGGAGCTTCTGCCGCTTTCTCCTCTGCTTCTCACCTTCGAGTGCGGCATCAGATTCCTGACCGACTATCTTGACGGTGACAAGTACTTCCACATCGCATGCCCCGACCATAACCTGGCTCGCGCACGCAACCAGCTCACGCTGGTTCGCCGCATGGAAGAGGCATACGAGACCATGAAGCAGATCACGGAGGAAGTTCTCAATGAAAATTCTGGTTCTTGAAGACTACGAGCAAATGTCACTTGCCGCCGCCGATCTGATCACGGCGCAAGTCAAAGAAAAGCCCGATTCCGTGCTCGGTCTTGCCACGGGCGGCACGCCCGTCGGCACGTACAAGGTATTGGTCGAGCGTTACCAAAGGGGTGAGCTTGATTTCTCAAAAATCACCACCTTCAATCTTGACGAATATTATCCGATCAAACCTGACGATACGCACAGCTATCGCTATTTCATGAACGACAATCTCTTCAACCACATAAACGTTCCTGAAAGCCGCATTCATATCCCGAACGGCGAGGCCGAGGATGCCGAGCTCGAATGCGCAAATTACGAAAAAATGCTTGACGAGGCAGGCGGCATTGATCTGCAGATCCTCGGCATCGGCTTGAACGGCCACATCGCCTTCAACGAGCCCGATGAAACGCTCGTGCCCTGCACGCACAAAACGCCTCTGACCGAAAGCACGCTTGAGGCAAACGCCCGCTTCTTCACCGACGGCGCTACCATGCCCGATTCGGCACTCACCATGGGCATGGCGAGCATCTTCCGCGCAAAAAAGATTCTTCTGCTCGCAAACGGTGCGGGCAAGCGTGAGATTCTCACCAAGCTCGTCCGCGGCGGCATCACCACAAGCGTGCCCGCTTCCCTTCTTCTTCTGCACCCCGACGTCACAATCATCTGCGACAAGGACGCAGCGCCAAAGGATTAACTGTTTTCAAAACAAAAGACCGATTGCGGATTTTTCCGCATTCGGTCTTTTTTTACCGTCAAGCATCAATATTGATTTCCGTAAAAGATTTCTATGCTTTCTATCTTATTTATTGGTATCAAGATGCGGCCAATATGCCTTGATATAGCTGATGCCTGAGCCGACGGTGGTGATGAGAATGGCCGCCATCGCCACGTAAGAAGCGATCGGATTGTCATAGACGTTATAAAGCTTTCCGAACACAACGGGCTCGAGAATAATGACAACGAGCGCGACGATCTGCGTGGCAGTTTTAACCTTGCCCCACCAGCTTGCCGCAATGACGATGCCGCTCTTGCCTGCAACGACAAGGCGGAGAGAGGTAATAGCCAATTCGCGGAGCATCACAACGGCACTCACCCACACAAAAAGAGATGCAATATAAGAATAGGAGGTCAGAATCGCGATGAGTGCGCCAAAAACCATGAATTTATCGGCCAAAGGATCGATAAATTTACCGAAATCGGTGACAAGATTGTATTTGCGCGCAATCTTACCGTCAAGCATATCGGTCAAGCCCGTCAGTGCAAAAATGATCGCGGGAACAACACGGCCCCAAATGCCGAATTTGCCGTTCATGAAAATGATGGCCGCCATAAAAAACGGCACCAGTATCACACGCAAAAGAGAAAGTGCGTTCGGAAGATTTAATTTGCTTTTTTTCATCATGATTTTCCTGCCTTTCGTATCATCGTCCGTATCATTATATCATTCAGAATTCAAAAAAATGCTTTTTTACCGTACAAGCTCGCCGATCAGGTCATAATCCATGGCTTCTTCAATACGCACACGCACAAATTCGCCCTCTTCGATTCTTTTTTTCGAGCGGAAATAGACCTTGCCGTCAACGTCGGGCGCATCGTACATACTGCGGCCCACGTGAATCTCGGCAGCAGCATCAAAGCCCTCGCAAAGCACCGTCATCACCTCTCCGACACGCCGCTCAAGCGTATCGCTATGAGCGAGCTGCGTATCCATCAGAATATCGTAACGGTCCTGCTTGACCTGCTCGTCGATCTGGTCGTCCAGCTCTGCCGCAGCCGTTCCCTCCTCGCGCGAGTAGGTAAAGACACCGAGTCTGTCAAAGCGCATACGGCGCACAAAATCGCAAAGCTCTTCAAAATCCTCTTCGCTTTCGCCGGGGAAGCCGACGATGGCGGTGGTACGCAAGGTAATATCGGGCACGCCGAGGCGCAAGCGCGCGATGGTATCCTCGATCAGGGCGCGGTCACCGTGACGGTTCATACGTGCAAGCACGCGGTCTGATGCGTGCTGGATCGGAATATCCATATACGGCAAAAGCCGCGGATTCTTTTTCATTTCCTCGATCAGCTCGTCTGTGATCTTATCGGGATAGCAATAAAGCAGCCGGATCCACGGAATGCTTGTTTCCGCAGTCAGACGGCGGACAAGCTCGGCAAGCTTATATTCACCGTAAAGATCGAGACCGTAGCGAGTGGTATCCTGTGCCACAAGATTGAGCTCCTTGACGCCGAGCGATTCAAGATCCTTTGCCTCTGCCACGAGATCCTCAATCGGACGGCTGCGGAAGCGGCCGCGGATCATGGGAATGGCACAATAGGTGCATCGGTTATCGCAGCCTTCGGCAATTTTCAGATATGCCATATAATCAGGCGTGGTCAAAACGCGCTCGCCGCCGAGCGGCATGCTTTCTTTATCCTCGAAGGACATGTATTTTTCGCCTCGCAGAACCGCCTCCACGGCCTCGGGAATCTTATGAAGCGAGCCGACACCAAGCAAGGCGTCCACCTCGGGCATCTCACGAAAGATCTCTTCGCGGTAACGCTCGACCAGGCACCCCGTTGCAATGATAGCCTTGAGCGAACGGTTTTTCTTGAGCCATGCGAGATCAAGAATATTGTCGATCGCCTCTTGCTTGGCGCTTTCAATGAACCCGCAGGTATTGATCACGATCACGTCCGCCTCGATATCCTCGGGCGTGATCTCATAGCCTGCCGCAAAAAGATCGTGCAGCATCACCTCGGTATCCACGAGGTTTTTCACGCATCCAAGCGACACAAAGCCGATTTTCATCATAGTCGGAAATTCCTTTTGATTATTTCAGAATCGTTGCGATTTTCGGGCGAATTTTCACCATATAGATCACAACAAGCTGGGAGAGCAGTAAATCATAAACAAAGCACATGAAAATGAGAAGCACGTAAAGGGCTGCCAAAAGAACCGATGTATACGGCAAAAGCTTACCCGTAAAGAGCGGCGCACCGAACAACGCCTCAGAAAAGAAGACTGCAAGCAAGAGCAAAAGCCCAACGATCAGTGCAAAATACACGCCTTTGACAAGATAGGAAAGCGAACGGCGGGGCAAGCGCTCAAAGTAAGCCTTCAAAATCGGATACATGCCCGCAAAAAGAAAATAGAGAACGGGAATCAGGGGATTGAGATTGAAGAGAAAGAAAAGCGAAAGCGTCCCCGTGACGAGATAGACCGCCCAATCGTAGGGCGTGCCGATCTCAATGCGCGCAAAAACAACCAATGCCGACGCAATGGCCACCACGCTTAAATCAAGCACCTGAATAAATGCACCCAGATACATAAATGTGACACCGAGTGCCGACAAAATGGCCGCAAGCGAGATTTTCTTCGTCTTTCTCATATCAGCAGCAGGAAATCAGGTCGCCGCCGAGGCATTCGCAGCAGCAGTCTGCGGCAAGCAAGCCCGAGCACATGTCACACGTAGAGCAACCGCCCGCCTGCTGCTGTCTGCCCGTGCGGTTCATATCGTAATAGGTTCCGCCGTAGCCTGCAGCGCGGGACTGGAACATCTCGCGCGTGCGTCTGTATTCTTCATTCGACGGATCCATACTGCACGCAATGTTCAGCTCATTCAGGGCATCGTTCGTCCAACCGCGGCGCATATAAACGGTGCTCTTCAAGAAGTGCCATTCGGCACTGCGCTCGGATGCCGCGATCTTTTCAAGCTCGGTATCGGCATCGGCAAAACGGCCCGCATTGATCATCTGACGAATCTGCGCATAGATGGGCGAATTGCTGCCCGCCCTTCCCGAACGCATATCGCGGATGGTATCGTAGGCCTCGTTGATCTCCTTCATCTTTTCGGTGGCAAGATCGGCCAACGGATTGTCCTTCGTATAATTATCGGGGTGGTATTTACGCGCAAGCTCGCGGTATGCACGCTTGATCTCCTCGTCCGACGCGTCGCGTGACACCCCGAGGACCTGATATGGATCTTTACTCATTGTTTGTCCTTTCATTTGCCCCGTCTTCTTCGTTTTTCAGCAAAAAGCCGATACGGTCGACGAGTCCGAGATAAAGTATGTTTTTGATGATCTGCTCCACAGCCGCCGCATCACCAAAGGGCAGACGATTGACCGCCGTCTCAAGCGAAGACAGACGCAGAATCAGAGCAGTATGTATATTTTCACGGTTTTCACGGGAAAGTCCGTCCGAGCCGTAAAGATAGCGATAGGGATTATAGGAATCGGTGCGGCAATCGTCGGGATAATCCTCGGCCGCATCGGCGGCATACACGAAGCACCCGAGATGATAGCCGATCTCATAAAGGATCTGCGCATCCTCGCCCTCTTTTTCATAAGCGAAGATCATGCCGAGCAGCTCGCCCGAAATGTGCGCGGGACGATCAACAGATGCCAGCTTTTCCTTTTCCATTGTGCGAAGCTCTGCCAGCTTTTCGCCAAGTGCTTGGTCGATCTCGCCCATTTTCGCTTTTTTTCTGGCACGCGAAAAGACGGGGAGCGCAAAATAATACGGAATGCGGCGAAAGAAAGAGGAATCAATGATATCATCCTTTAGCTTATGATAAGAAAGCAAGGCCGATGCACGCGCCGAAAAGGTCAGCGCTTCATTGCCCTCTGCCATATCGCGCGCACGGCACGGATGTGCCACGCAACGGCATCGGCGGCAGGAGACCGAACGG
>JAFVXT010000035.1 GCA_017501005.1 Clostridia bacterium | reverse complement strand
GCGACACCGTCCAAGGTGACCGAAAGCAGTCCCCCTTCGTCACCGATCTCCACCTCGCGTGCGGCATAATAGACGTCCCCATTTGCAATGCCAATGGCAAAGGGCGGCAAAAGATCAAGCAGAACCGCGCGGTAAGAGGCCGTGAAATCGTGGTTGCCTGAGACCTTCATGCCCTCCGTATAGCCGTTCCACGAGGTAAAATAGTACTCATAGAGCCCGTCCGACGCCTTTTCGGGTGAGGCAGGCAACGTGACCTCGCTATCATAATAAAGCGAATATTCGGCGATCAGGCGGCCGTCATCATCAAAAAAGCGGCATAAATATTTGTTGGGAATTTCACGGAACAGGGCGGTGGCGCGAAAGGACGACCACACCTGCAGGGGAATCGAATCGGCCTTGCCGTCTCCGTTCAGATCCCACCCCGAAAAATAGGCCGTGTAGCCCTTGCGCGGCTCGTAGCTGTCGACGGTCGGCTCCTGCGCGCTTTCGCCGATGGGAAGGTATTGCATGGAAAGCGTTTGGCCCGCCGCATCAAAGCTGCATTTCACCCATTCGCCCGCAAAATAGGCGGTGCTCTCTCCGCGCCACGCCGCATCAAAGCCGCTCGGCGTGCGCTCGCTTGCAAGGAAGAGGCGGCCGCCTTCATCGGTATAAAAGGCGTAGCGCCCTGCTACGGTGATGCTTTCGGGCAAATAGAGCGAGGTCAGCGATTGGCAACGGTAAAAGGCGGATTCGCCCACCCGTCCGAGCGATGCAGAGAGCGAGATCTCGGAAAGTGCCGTGCACCCTTCAAAGGCCGACGCGCCGATCTCGCGCACCGAATCCCCCATGCTCACACGCTGAAGTCCTGTCAGTCCGTAGCAAAGTGCTGTGGGAATGAGGCTGACCTCCTCACCGAACACCACCTCGGAAAGTGCCGTACAGGAACGGAAGACAGGCGAGGCACTGCTCCCTGCCACGAAGCAGTTGACGCTTTGAAAGGTCAGCTTTTCCAAGGAATTGCCGTAGGCAAAGGCATGCGCGCCAATCGAGCGCAGATTGCTCGGCAAGGTCACCTCTTTCAGGGCAAGGCAATAGGAAAAGGCGTCCGCGCCAATGCTTTCAAGTGTGACGGGAAATTCGATCCTCTCAAGCTTTTTGCAGGAGAGGCAAAGTCCGTCTGGAATGGCTTTTAAGGTTTTTGGTAAAGTTAAGTTGACAAGCTCCGTGCAAGAGGAAAAGGCGTACGCCCCGATTTTTGTCAGCTTATCGGGCAGGCGCACGGCACCGAGGCCGCTTTCGGCAAAGGCGTACACGCCGATCTCGCGCACCTCCTCCGGAAGCGGCAGGCTTGTCAGCGCACTGCACCCGAAAAAGGCATAATCACCGACCGAGCCGAGCAGAGACGGCAACGTGATGGCAGAAAGCGAGGCGCAAGCGCGGAAGCAGGATTCGGGAATGGCGGTCAGCGTTGCCGGCAGCTGCACGCTCTCAAGCGAGACCGCGCCGAAAAAGGCGTACGCGCCAAGCTCTGTCAAGGAGGCGGGCATATGCACGTTTTTGAGCGAGGTACAGGAGGCGTAGGCATACGCGCCGATGCTCCTGCAGGAGGACGGCAGAACCGCCGACGGGAGTGACGAGCAGCCGTTGAACGCCCCCTCGCCAATCGCCTTCAGATAGGCGGGATACTGCACGCTTTCAAGTAAGCTGCAGCCGCTGAACGCGTGCGCGCCGATCTCGCTCACGCTATCGGCGATCACAACAGTTTTGAGTGCGGTGAAGCCGTAAAAGGAGCGATCTCCCACGCTTGTGATCCCTTTGCCGATCTGAATTTCGCTCACAAGAGAGGCATACTGCCCCCAAGGCGCTTCGCCGCCCGAAGAGACGTCGGTCATCTCCCCTTCGCCCGTCAGCGTCAGAATACCGCTTTCGTAATTCCAAGAAATGCCGCCGCTTTCGGCTGCCTGTGTGTTGGTGCGCGTTCCAAGTGCCAAAACCACCAGAAGAACCGCCGCGATTCCGATCAAAATCCTGCTTTTTTTCATAACGTCCCCATTCTGCCCCTCGGCAAGCGTAAATTTGATGTCATTCGGTATCATTATACGCGAGCAAAAATGAAAAACAAAGAAAAAGCCGTCGAAAAGCTCAAAAACTTTTCGACGGCTTTCGTCAAGGGGAAAACTTTTGCCATAGGCAAAAGCTTTATGCGAAAGCAATCTTTGAGTGCGTTGCTGCTTATCACTCGCGCCGCAGGCGCGAATATCACGCCGCGTTAGCGGCATATCACGCAGGAGCATCTGCGAGTGCATATCACTCGCGCCGCAGGCGCGAATATCACGCCGCGTTAGCGGCACATAACACCTCATCCACCGCTGTCGCGGTCCCCCTTCTCCCGCTAGAGAAGGCTTTTATTCTACGGAAACAACGAAATCGTAAAGAGGCTGACCGCCGCTGACCACGGTCAGCTCGACGTCTGCAAAGCGGTTGGAAACCGTCTCTTCCGTGCGAGCGGCGCACTCTTCATCCACGTCCGCACCGCAGAAAACGGTGATGCAGGCGGGATCGTCAAGTGTTTCAAGCAGCTTTGCCAGGCACTCGTCTCGGTCGTCTGCCACAACGGCGATTTTGCCGTTTTTAAGCCCAAGTGCCTTGCCCTCGGGGAACTCTTCCCCTTCAAAGGAAAATTCACGGACAGCGTAGGTCACTTGCAGAGTGGTAACGACGGCAACGGCTTCCTTCATCATCTCTTCGTTTTCGTCGGCACCGATATTTTCATCGAAGGCAAGCATGGCGGCAATGCCCTCGGGCACCGAGCGCGTGCCGAGCACGATCACACGGCGGTCGCTGACCTCGGCGGCTGCCTGCTCGGAAACCATATAGATGTTCTTATTATTGGGAAGCACAAAGACTGTGTGTGCGGGGGTTTTGCGAATGGCCTCCAGCATCTGCTCCATCGAGGGGTTCATGGTCTGGCCGCCAAAGACGATTCTGTCCGCTCCCAGCTGCTCGAACATATCCTTCATGCCGTCGCCCATGCAGACGGTGACAAAGCCGTAATCCTTGGTGGGCGCAACGCTCTCCTCCTCGGCTTCCGAGGCAGCATCTGCCTCTTCACTCTTTTCGAGGAGTGCCGAATGCTGATTGCGCATGTTTTCGATCTTGACGGTGGCAAGATCACCGTATTTGAGCGCCTTATTCAGAACGCGGTCGGGGTTGTTGGTGTGCACGTGCACCTTGATGATCTCTTCGTCGTCAACGAAGACCACGCTGTCGCCGATGCTCATGACGAGCTGACGGAATTCCTCGGCCGTGCCCTCGCCGCGGTGTGCCGCATCCTTTTCAACGATACATTCGGTGCAATAGCCGAACTTGATATCCTCGGTTGAGAATGCCTCAAAGGCGGACGCGCCTTCCTTATCCTCGATTGCACCTGCCTTAAGCTCGACGGGTGCGCCCTGCAAAGCAAGCAGCATGCCCTCGATCATCTTGACAAAGCCCGCGCCGCCCGCATCGACCACGTGAGCCAGCTTCAGTGCAGGCAGAAGCTCGGGGGTTTTCTGGAGTGTTTCGATGGCAACAACCACCATGTATGCAAACAAGGATTCCACCTTGCCCGCAAAATCGGTTTCCGCGCGCTCGATCGCACGGTCGGCACTCACGCGCATGACCGTGAGAATGGTGCCCTCTGTGGGTGTCATGACCGCACGGTATGCTTCGGCAACACCTGTTTTGAAGGCACGTGCCATGTGAATGGAATCCGCCTCCTCAAGGCCGTGAAGCTCCTTGGCAAGGCCTCGGAAGAAGAGCGAAAGAATGACGCCCGAGTTGCCTCTTGCCGCACGAAGCGCCACACGTGCCACTTTCTCGGCGCATTCGGAGATGGTGCCTTCAAAATCCCTCAGCTCGGTGCTGAGCGTGCGCAAGGTCATGCTCATATTGATGCCCGTATCACCGTCGGGGACGGGGAAAACGTTCAAATTGTTCAGTTCTTCCTTGTTGTTTTCGAGGGCGTTCGCCGCCGAAATACACATATCTCTGAAAAGAGTTCCGGTAATAATCATCCGATCTTTTCTCCTTTTCGATTTCTTTTGCTCCTTGAAGAGACTTCAAAAAAGCTCATGATCGGTACGTGCAGTTTGAGCACATACATATATTAGTATACCATATGTTTCCACATTTTGCAAGACTTTTTCGGAAATTCATGCCAAATCGGCGTTTTTGCGTTGATTTTTTTGCTTTTTTACACTTCCATTTATATAAAAAAGCGAAAAAAATATGCAAAAAGTGCCGCCTTTTTTTCGAAAAAGTGAATATTTCCCAAATCTTTTTCCCAAACTTTTTTCAGAAACGATCAAAAAGGAGATGGACTATGAATCTTCAGGAAAGTGAAACCAAGCGCAATCTTTTGCGCGCATTCGCAGGGGAAAGCCAGGCGCGCAACCGCTATACCTTTGCCGCCTCTCTTGCCAAAAAGCAGAATCTCACCGCACTATCCGACCTCTTTCTGTTCACGGCAGGACAGGAAAAGGAGCATGCCGAAATCTTTTACGGCCATTTGCAGCCGCTGAGGGGCGGCTCTATCCTGATCGACGCCGCCTACCCGATCGACGACGACACCACGGTGGCTTCACTTCTGCACGCATCGCACAAAAACGAAATGGAGGAATACGGCGATATTTACCCCGCCTTTGCCAAAAAAGCGGAGGAAGAGGGCTTTACGGCCATTGCCGCATCCTTTCGCATGATCGCCGAGATTGAGCGCACGCACGGCGAACGCTTTGCCCGCTATGCCGCCTTTGCGGACGCAGATCAGCTTTTTGCCTCGGAGAGCGAATGTGTGTGGATGTGCCTGAACTGCGGCCACGTGCACACGGGCAAGGGTGCGCCCGCGATCTGCCCCGTTTGTAAGCATGAGCAAGGCTATTTCATCCGCCTTGCCGATGCGCCGTTCACCTCTCTTTATTAAAAAGGTGCGTTTTTAAACGTATACTACAATTTACTTTTATCGAACCGTGAATTTTCAAAAAATCCTTGCGGTCATTGAGTTTTTTCAATGAATTGCCGTTGCTTTTAAACCTATCAAAAAAAGATTCCGCGCAAACTTTTGTTTGCGCGGAATATTTTTATTCTTCCTCTTCCCCGTCGTCCTCCGAATCGGGTAAGACCGAGACCTCGACGGCGAGAACGCGGCGCGAATCGGTTTCGGTGACCTTGACCGCAAGGCCGTCGCTTTCAAAGCTATCGCCAACCTCGGGGATCTTTTCAAGGGCAGAAACCACCCAACCGCTGACGGTTGTGTATTCGCTTTCGATCTCTTCGAGACCGAGAAACTCAAACATATCGTCAAGCTCGGCCGTGGCATCGACGCGGTAAAGATTCTCACCGATCGCGGTAAATTCCTCCACGATCTCGTCGTGCTCGTCCCAGATATCACCGACAAGCTCCTCCAGGATATCCTCCATGGTGACGATACCGAGCGTACCGCCAAATTCATCGGCGATGATGGCCATATGTGTTTTTTCATCCTGCAAGAGGCGCAAAAGGTCGCCGATCTTCATGTTGGGCGCGATAAACGTGGGTTTTTGCATCAGCTCGGCAATCGGCTTATGTGAATTTTTATAGAAATCCTTTTGGTGCAGAATACCGATGATATTGTCTACGGTATCCTCATAAACGGGCAGACGCGAAAAACCGCAATCGGCAAAGATGGCCTCAACATCCTCTTGGGTGGCATCAAGAGGAATTGCCACGATATCCACGCGGGGCGTGAGAATATCCTCGGCATTCAAGTCGTTGAATTCGATGGCGCTCTTGATGAGCTCGCTCTCCTGCTCGTCGATGCCGCCTTCCTGCTCGGCCTCTTCAACGAAGGTCAGAATCTCGCTTTCGGTGATGGCACATTCCTCTTCCTCGCCCTTTCTGATGAAAACGCGCGAAAGCAGCTTTTTGATGCCGACGAAAACGAAAACGAGCGGTGTCAGAACCGTCATAATGAGGGTGAGGAGCGGGGCAACCGCCATGGCAAATTTTTCGGGACGCTCCTTGGCGATTGATTTCGGACAGACCTCGCCGAAAATGAGCACCACCAAGGTCATCACGACCGTGGAAATGAGTGCGCCGTGATCCTTCCAGAGATAGGTGAAAAGGACGGTGGCAATGGTGGTGGATGCGATATTGACGATGTTATTGCCGATCAAAATGGCGGTGAGAAGACGGTCGTATTTTTCCGACATGCGCAAAATGCGCGCGGCCTTTTTATTGCCGTCCTCCGCCATGCTTTTAACTCGGGTGCGGTTAAAAGATGTAAATGCGGTTTCAGATGCTGAAAAAAATGCGCTCATGATGAGCAGGATAACCAATACGGTTATCATTAGCGGGATGTTCATAAATTCCTCCGGTTATTTTGTGTGTGCGCTTGTGCGCAAAATTTGTGTTTTTCCGTGCGGGACGGCAGATCAGCAACGGACACGAACGGGCATACACCCACGGCGGAGCAAGGCCGAAGAAAGCGCGTATTTTTCCTTTTGCTCTTTCTTTGCATCTCTGCCGACCGCGTGTCCTTTTCGCCGCTCAGGCTCAAACACCGAACACAAAACCGAAAGGATCAGTAAAGCGCACCAAGCTGTGCGCCGACTTCGGCCTACGGTACCGTCGGATAAAGGCGGTTCGCTATGCATATAAACAAAAATTCCTTTCTACAAAAGTGGGCATATCTACCCATTTTGTCATAATCAACGAATATTATACCACAGCTTTCGCCTTTTGTCAATCATTTTAATGATTTTTGTGCGTTTTGTGCATGTACCTATCCTTTTCTCCCCTGTTTCTTCCCTGTTTCTTCCCTGCCCGCACCCTTTTTTCGCACTTGCTTCTTACCGAAAAGCATTCAAAAAATATTTAGTTAACTAACTAACTATTTTTATAGGGGCGAGTTTTTTTAGAAAAGCTGTTTTTTATAGAGGGCGAGTTTTTTAAAAACTATTTTCAGTGACAAATTTTTTAATATTGATGAATATTGATTAGAGACAATTTTTTTAAAAAACAAATCTTTTCAGAACAAGCAAGAAAAAAGGCGAACGCTCAAATGAACGTTCGCCTTTTGGTTGTTTTTCAAACGGGCAATGCGGAATCAGACTGCACCGTATGCCATCATCGCCTTGGCAACCTTCAAAAAGCCTGCGATGTTCGCGCCTGCAACGAGGTCGCCTTCCATGCCGTATTCCTTGGCAGCCTCGAGCGAAGAATGGAAGATATCCTTCATGATCTGGTGAAGCTTTGCATCAACCTCTTCTGCCGTCCAGCTGTAGCGCATGGAGTTCTGGGACATTTCGAGACCGGAAACGGCAACGCCGCCCGCATTGACTGCCTTGGAGGGAGCAACGACAACGCCGTTTGCCTTCAGGTATGCCATGGCCTCGTTCGTGGTGGGCATGTTGGAAACCTCAACGTAATACTTCACGCCGTTTGCCACGATCTTCTTGGCATCCTCGATATGCACCTCGTTCTGGGTTGCGCAAGGCATGATAACGTCAACCTTTTCTCCCCAGGGCTTCTGTCCCTTGAAGAAGGGCACGCCGAACTTATCGGCATAGTCTTCCACTCTGTTGCGGCAGGAAGCGCGCATTTCGAGCATGTAGTCGATCTTTTCCTGGGTGGAAACGCCGTCCTTATCGTAGATATAGCCGTCGGGACCCGAGATGATCACGACCTTACCGCCGAGCTCGGTGAGCTTGGAAACCGTACCCCAGGCAACGTTACCGAAGCCGGAGACAGCGAACGTCTTGCCCTTGATATCCTCGCCGAAGGACTTGAGCATTTCAGCTGCATAGTAAACGGCACCGTAGCCGGTGGCCTCGGGACGGATGAGCGAGCCGCCGAAGGGAATGCCCTTACCGGTCAGAACGCCCGTGAATTCGTTCTGCAGTCTCTTATACTGACCGAACATATAGCCGACCTCGCGTGCGCCGACACCGATATCACCTGCGGGAACGTCGGTATTCGGGCCGATGTGGCGAGCAAGCTCGGTCATGAAGCTCTGGCAGAAGCGCATAACCTCAGCATCGGACTTGCCTTGAGGATCGAAGTCCGCACCGCCCTTACCGCCGCCCATGGGGAGGCCTGTCAGGGAGTTCATGAAGGTCTGCTCGAAGCCGAGGAACTTGATGATGCTTTCGTTAACAGAGGGATGGAAGCGCAAGCCGCCCTTATAAGGACCGATGGCGCTGTTGAACTGGATACGGAAGCCGCGGTTGACACGCGTGACACCCTGATCGTCCACCCACGGAACGCGGAACTTGATGATACGCTCGGGCTCAACGATCATTTCCATGACGCCCTTATCGAAAAATTCGGGATGGCGGTCAAGAACCGGCTCGAGAGATTCCAGCACCTCCTGAACCGTCTGGTGGAATTCGGATTCACCGGGGTTGCGGCGAACCACGGTTTCCATCAATGCCTGCAATTTGGGATTTTTAAAACTCATATGTTTTTCCTCCAAAAAAATAGATTTCAGCCGAGTTTTGATTTACGCTTTATTTTATCACATTCTCTTTTTTCTGTCAAGCAAATTTTTTGGCTTTGGCATATTTTTTTGTTTTTTTTCAACATTTTTTATTTTTCCGTAAATTCACACAATTTTTCTCTTTTAAACCGCTCGCAAAGAGCAACCGAATATAGCGTGATGCTCTTAACGGAGCATTCACGCTAAACGATGTTTGCCCTTGCAGGCAAACATCCATCAATGCGAAGCATTGTATATCATCAAGCCGCAGGAATTGCATATCGTCAATGCGAAGCATTGTATATCATCAAGCCGCAGGTAAGATGCACGCCCGAGCGTGATGAGATACAAGGGCGGCTTGCCGCCCTTGATGATATGCACCGCACTTCGTGCGGCGATGATATGCCAAGCCGAAGGCTTGCT
>JAFVXT010000034.1 GCA_017501005.1 Clostridia bacterium | reverse complement strand
CCCGTGAAAATGATCACGGATGCCGCACAAAGAATCATGAACGGCGATTTTTCTGTCCGTGTTAAGCATATGCACGGCTCGGGCATAGAGGGCTTTAATCAAATCGGAGAATCGATCAACGCCATGGCAGAGGAGCTTTCAAGCGTGGAAACGCTTCGTACCGATTTTATCGCCAACGTCTCCCATGAAATGAAAACGCCGCTTGCCATTATGCAGAACTACGGAACGCTCCTGCAGACGCCCGATCTGCCCGAAGAAAAGCGGATCGAGTACGCAAAGGCGATCACCGATGCCTCGCGCCGTCTTGCCGATATGATGACGAATATTCTCAAGCTCAATCGACTTGAAAATCAGCAGATCTATCCAAGCCCCACCACCTTCGATCTCGGTGAACAGCTATGCGAGAGTCTTTTACAGTATGAAAGCACGTGGGAGCGAAAGAATATTGAAATCGAAACCGATATTGCCGAGAACGTTCTTGTGTCTGCCGATGCGGAGCTTCTGTCGCTCGTGTGGAATAACCTTCTCTCCAACGCCTTCAAGTTTACCGGGGACGGCGGCAGGGTCAGTCTCGCGCTGACGGCGGACGAGGCGTACGTCACGGTCAGGGTGGCGGATACGGGGTGCGGCATGAGTGCCGAGGTGGGCGCTCATATCTTTGAAAAATTCTATCAGGGGGATACCTCTCACGCCACCGAGGGCAACGGTCTTGGCCTTGCGCTCGTTAGGCGCGTGGTCGACATTATGCAGGGCGAGATCGGCGTGGAAAGCGCCGTCGGTGTTGGCACAACGTTCACCGTGAAGATCAAGAGGGCCAATGATCGATCTTAAGAAATTCGGCAGAGCCGTCGTATATCCTCATAAAGCGCTGCTCGCCGTACTGACACCGATCGCCGCGGCACTGTTGCTCTTGGCCGCCGTTCTTTGGGATACGGACTCGTTTCCGTCGATTCTGGCTTACGTGGCGTCCGCCTATACCCTTACCGTGTGGTGCTTCAGAATACCGAGCGCGCTGGCGTGGTTCAAAAGGTTTAAGGTCGAGAACCGATATGCCAGACGGTGGCGGGAGGATATGCGCCTGCGTATGAACGTGTCGCTCTACGCCTCTCTTGCGTGGAATACGTTATACGGCGTTTTTCAGTTTTGGTTGGGGATTTATCACGGCACCTTTTGGTTTTTCTCCCTGGGCGCCTATCATATCGCTCTTGCCGTGATGCGCTTCTTCTTGGTGTGCCGGACCGGCCAACATGCCCCCGGAGAGAGACAGCAAGCGGAGCTTGAAAACTATCGGGCCTGCGGAATCTTATTTCTCGTTATGAATCTGGCCCTTGCGCTGATCATTTTTTTTATGGTGTATTGGAACAGAACCTTCACCCACCATATGATCACGGCGATCGCGATGGCAGCGTATACCTTTACGGCGTTGACGGTGGCCGTCATCAACGTTGTGAAATACAGAAAATATCATAGCCCCGCGTATTCGGCGGCCAAGGTGATCAGTCTTGCAGAGGCGCTCGTTTCGATGCTGACGTTGGAATCCACGATGCTTACGACCTTTGGAGACGGTGAGATGACAAAAATAACGCAGAAATGGCTCCTCGGAGCCACCGGCGGTGCGATCTCGCTTCTGATCGTTGCAACGGCAACGCATATGATCGTCACCGGTACGAGGAAGCTCAAAAAATTAATAACAGAGGTCGGGAATGGAAAACAATAATCAAGGAACCAATCGATTTATCTACACGTACTCCGCCAAAGAGCAGGCGGAGATTCAGCGCATTCGTGAAAAATACACGTCACCGACGGGGGGCGAGGACAAAATGGCGCGCCTCCGCCGTCTCGACGCTCGCGTCACCGGCACGGCCCAGGCCGTCGCCCTTGCGTTCGGTGTGGTCGGCGTTTTGATCCTCGGCTTTGGTATGAGTCTTTGTCTGACCGAGCTTGGTGCCATCTTCGGCACTCACAAGGTCGCGGCGCTCCTTGTCGGCAGTGCCGTCGGAGTCATTGGCGGTGTCATCGCCGCCTTGGCCTATCCCACGTACAACGCCACGACCAAGCGCTTGCGTGCAAGGTATGGCCCCGAGATCCTCCGTCTTACCGAGGAGCTGATGAGATGAAAAAAGCACCGCCACGGGCGGTGCTTTTTTAATTTATATTCAGACCGAATTGTCGGGTCAACAGGGCTTCCTTCCAGTAGCTCTCGCGCCCGATGATGTATTCGTTGCCAAGATTCATATTGCAAATTTCCAAGATGGAATACTTGAAATTGAGCTTATAATCATCACCGTTTGCTTTGAGCAATTGCCGTAGCTCCACGTTTCCTCCATGCCCATCCCTGGCGTAGTGAGACCACCGTTGCCAAAGGCAGTCGTCTCCGTAGGCGCTACCAACGTATTGCTTTCCCGTTTGGGTATCGACGATCAGGTAAACCCCCTTGACGTTGGAAAGTGCAGACTTCCAAGACAAAAGATTGTCCGTAACGATATATTGAAGGGTTTGATAGTCAATGTTGACCGAATCAAAACCTGGGAAGTCCGAAAGAGTCACCCGTTTGTCAAGAATGTGGGACAAGCGCATTTCTGCAACGGGAGTGCCGTTTTTGGGAGCCAGCTCCAATTTTGGGTATGAGGCGCGGAATTCTTTTTTGAACTTAAAAAAGGCGCGGCCGATATAGTCGCTGGCTTTATCGGTGAGCTCGGTTTGATAGCGCCACCCCTTCCAGCCGCTTTTGTTGCTTACGGGCACGGGCTTTTCGGGCAGAATTCTATAAATGCCGCCAAACATCCAAATGTCCTTGTCGTACCAAATGAGAGACAAGACCAACGGCCGACCGAAGTTTTTTTCTGTCTGGTGTTCCTGCCATTCCTTGAAGGAATCGGTGAGAAAGGCGTTGTAGGGTTTTCGTTTTTTCTCTCCTCCTGTGGCAAAATGGACCTTATAATCGCAAAAATCCTTTTTTTCGATTTGCAAAAGCTCATATAGCGTTATCATGATCTTCCCCCTACAAAAGGTGTTGGTTATGGCAATATCTATTGTATCATAGACGATATCCTTTTTTCAATACTAAAAAAGCACCCCCTCCGCACTTGGGCAGGGGCCCAGGGCGTCGCTTCGCGACACTTCCTCGCTCTGCACCTCCAGGGACTAGGTCGCGGGTCGGCGTCAGAAAAGGCGAGGGGATTTTCCACTTGCCTTGCTACCGCCTTCAACTAATTTTCTGTCAACGGCTTTGCCGTTGTATATCATCCGCAGCCTGCCTGCGGTATATCATCAACACGAAGTGTTGTATATCATCAAGCCGCAGGAACAATGCAGCCCCAAGGGGCTGATGAGATACGAGGGCGGTTTTCCGCCCCCGATGATATACACGTCTGCGACGTGATGATATACCAAGCCTGCGGCTTGGATAAAAAAGAACGAAGCAATTGCTTCGTTCT
>JAFVXT010000033.1 GCA_017501005.1 Clostridia bacterium | reverse complement strand
ATATTTATTGCTTTTTGGTGTCATCTATTTCGGTCACCAACCACAGAAAAAAGCACATCTGTTTACAGATGTGCTTTTTTCTGTTATATTCGCCTTGCGGCGAGTTCTATTGCTTCGCGGTGATATTCGCTTCGCGCGTTAAGAGTTCAAAGGCGAATATAATATCACTGCTTCTCGGTGCCGCACTTTTTTTGCTTAGCATCTATTTTTTCTTCTTTTCAAGCAAGATTAAGATCAAGCCCACGTGGTATGCGGGACTGATCGCCGGTGCTCTTTCGGGAATTCTTGGAGGGATGTTTGCAATCGGAGGACCGCCTGTCGTTATCTATTTTATGCAATCCGAGGAGGATGATGACGGGATGTTTCAAGGGTAAAATACAAAAGAAGAACCGCCGTACGGCGGTTCTTCTTTTGTGTGCTTGCTTATTTTGTGCCTTCAACGGTGATGCGGATATCACCCGTGCCGCAGTTGATGTTGCAAAGACCGCCCGCAGTCGATTGGGGAACGTTTACTTTACCTGTACCTGATTTTGCGTAGAAGATCTTTGCCGACCGCAAGGAGCCCCTGACGTCGCCCGTGTCGGTTTCAATATCGAGCGTGGCGGCATCCGCGCGCACGAACTTGACCTCGCCCGTATCGGTTTCAATTTTGGCATGGCCGTCAGAAACGGTATCGGTCAGCGTGATGTCACCTGTGTCGGTCTCCAATTTGAGTGCACCGCACGTGACGCTTTGCATGCGAATGTCACCCGTGCTCGTTTCAAGGTCAAAAAGACCACTTCCGTTGATGTTTTCCATTTTCACGTCGCCCGTATCGGTTTCGAGTTTCAATGAACCCAGGGCTGCATTGCTGATTTTGACATCGCCTGTATCGGTATCGATCAGAAATGCGTCTTTAACGTCAGCCTGCCAATTGATATCGCCGGTGTCAACAAACAGAGAGGCTCTTTCAAAGGCGTATCCGTCGGGCATGCTGATATCGCCGGTGTTGGTTTTGACCGAGAGACTTTCGTAAGCCCCTTTGGGCAGATAAACCGTGGTTTTATCGTTGCCGAAGTTGAAAAGGGTGATGTGGTCATACCATTTGCGCGAGTCGATGAGCTTGACGGTCAGCACACCGTTTTGCACCGAGACCGCATGCGTCATTTTTTTCTGCTCGTTGCAAACGACCTTGACAGAACCGTCCTCGCTCGGCAAAAAGACAATGTCAGAGGTTTTTTCGGAAATGGCAATGCTGTGAAATTCTTCGGTGACGTTATGTGTGGAAACCGTGGATTTTGTTGTGTTCAGCGTTAAAAAATCAAAATCCATCAAAGAAGCTCCTATACATGCTACGATCAGACCTGCCGCAAGCAACGAGAGTGTGATGATCATAAGAACTAACGTTTTGGTTTTCATCTTTTTTGATCCTTTCTGACAAAGCGGGATTTGATCTTACGAAAGACCGTGCGGTGCAGAAAGCAGAAGCCCTTGGTTGCGCGCAAGGAGCCCCAGAAGGCGAAGAAGGTGAGCCCCAAAAGGAAGAGCCCTGCGCCCAGAATGAAAAGTCCTGCACCGACGTTGCCGAGAACGAAATAATATATCGGATAGAAAATACCAACCAGTGCGCCGGCACCGATTGTCACGCTTGCGGCATAAAGGACGATGATCACCGACCAAAAAACAACGTAGAGTGCCAAGAAAACCACAAAAGCGGCGGCAAGAAGCGAAAGCCAGATCGGTGCGCCGAGAATCAGTAAAACGATTTCCCATGCACGTACGGTGCGGCGGGGCTTGATGCGGTTTTTAAGAAGGGAAGCGAGAGGAATCTCGGCAAGCACTTGCTTTGCTGCCTCCTCGGGCGTGCCCATGGCGCAAACGGCCTCTTCCTCGCTCATACCGTCATCCATACGGTCGTCAATCATTTCGGCGTAATAGTCGATTGATGAATCAAGCTCTTTTGGCGGAACGTCGGCCAAAAGGCGACGCAGTTCTGCAAGAAACTCATTTTTAGTCATCGGTCACGGTCTCCTTTGTCACAAATTGATAGATTTTGAGCAATTCCTTCCATTCTTCCTTGAATTCCTCTATGCGCAAAACGCCGCTCGGTGTAATTTGATAGTATTTGCGCAGTCGGCCGTTATATTCGGCGCTTTGCACGGTCAATAGAGACGCACTCTCCAAGCGGCGCAAAATCGGATATAAGGTCGATTCGGAGATTTCGACAAAATCCGAAATATCCTTGATGATTTTATAGCCGTAGGACGGCTCATCCTTGATGGCAGCCAGGACACAAACATCCAAAAGGCCTCGTTTCATTTGTATATCCATACTGATCATCGAGACTTTCACGCAAGTGAAAGCTTCCTTTCTTGAGGAATGGGGCGGATTTTGCAGAGCAACATTGCCGGCGTTCTTTTGATGGTAAAATCCACAAAACATCGGTCCTGAATATTTATTTTCAAGCTTATGCCTCCCCTTGTATAATACTATACCACACATAGTATAGTTTGTCAATAGTTTTTTTTGAAAAAATTGAAAAAAATTGAAAAGAATCTTTTGCTGCTTGAAATACGAAATCTCCATCAGGAATTTTTATTCCTGCATGTAACGGCAATACTATTTGATTTTTCTCTCTCGTTGTTGTATCATATCCTTGCTTTCTTGTGCGGTTTTTTGGTAATTTAATGATAAAGCAAAGAAAGCGACAGCTTAATACCTTTCGGTAAATTGCTGTCGCTTTTCTTTTTTGTAGGGGCTTTCTTCATGTGAGCGCCCCTTCTTCTCTGACTTTGGCCGCTTTCGGGGCTATCTCATAAAAACACGGCGCACTTTTCCGTTTTTTGCTATTGATCTGTGCTTTTGATGAGACAACCCTTTTGCTTTCCTCTTGTTCTTACAGATTATAATATCTGTCAAATTCTGCGGGGTGCGGAATCTTCGCAAGCTCGCGGCATTCTTCGCGCTTGGTCTTGATGAAGTTTTTGAGCAGCTCCTCGGGGAACACGCCGCCTGCGGTCAGGTAGTCGTGATCGGCTTCGAGTGCGTCGAGCGCTTCGTCAAGCGAGGTCGGCAGATGATGGAGCTTGGCCTTTTCTTCGTCGCTCAAGTGGTAGAGGTTGACGTCGTAGGGGCCCCAGCCGTTTGCGTGAGGATCGATCTTGTTCTTCACGCCGTCAAGACCTGCCATCAGAATGGCGGCATAGCAGAAGTAGGGGTTGCAGGTCGCGTCGGGATTGCGAAGCTCAAAGCGGCGCTTGTTCGGCGTCTTTGCATAGGCGGGGATACGGATGACGGCACTGCGGTTCGAGGTTGCGTAACCGACCGTCACGGGTGCTTCAAAGCCGGGCACCAGACGCTTGAAGGAGTTGGTAGAGGGGTTGGTGAGTGCGCAAAGCGAAGCAATGTGCTTCAGAAGGCCGCCCATGAAGTAGTGCGCGGTCTCGCTCAGATTTGCATAGGCGCCGTCCTGCGAGAAGACGGGCTCGCCGTCCTTCAGAAGAAGCATATGCACGTGCATGCCGCTGCCTGCCTCGCCGTAGATGGGCTTAGGCATGAAGGTTGCGGTTTTGCCGTATTTGAGGGCGGTATTGTGAATGATATATTTGATCATCATCGTGGCATCAGCCATTTCGGACATCTTGCCAAGCTGGGGCTCGATCTCAAACTGACCGGATGCGGCAACCTCGGGATGGTGGTAATTGATCTCAATGCCCATATCCTTCATGTGCAGGCACATTTCGCTGCGCGCCTCATAGGCCTTATCAAAGGGCTTGGCAATGTGGTATGCCTTTTGCTTCTGTACGATCACGCCCTTGCCTTCAACGGCGCTGTTCCAATAGGACTGCTCGGTATCAAGCGTGACGCCGATCGTATTCGGTGCCACCTCCCAGCCTACCTGGTCGAAAAGATAAAATTCGAATTCGGGCAGAATGAGCATGGTGTCGGCAATGCCGCTGTCCTGCATATATTTTTCAGCAGCCAACACGATGTTGCGCGGATACTGGGCAAGCGGACGGTTCTCGGGGCTGGCAATGATCATGGCGTTACCCGTCATCGAGAGGGTGGGGATTTCGCAGAAGGGATCGACAACTGCAGTATCGGGATCGGGAATGAAGACCATGTCACTCTTTTCGACCACGGCATAACCGTAGTTCGAGGCATCGAAGCCGATGCCGTTTTTCATGGTGTCCTCGGAAAAGTTTTGGGCGGGAATGGTGACGTGTCTGTACTGACCGTTGATGTCAACCATCTTGAAATCAACCATCTTGATTCCTTTTTCTTCGATCAGCGCAAGAATATCCTGTACGGATTTAGACATAATAATCTCCTCTCAAATTTATGTTTTCCTTGATTGATATTATTGTAACAGATTCGCGGCAAGCCGTCAAGTGGCGATTGTTAAAAATTTATACTTTTTTGGTTGCGCTCGGTGCTTTTTGCATTTTTTGAAGGATCTTCATCATGAGCGGAATCAATACCAGCTGCAAAATGATACCGGGCAAGGCATCGAGAACGCCGCCGACGATGAACGCGTTGACGGTGAAGACACGGCCGTTTGCACCGAGCAGAATGGCTTTCGAGATGCCCCAGACGATGCGCCCGAGGATCATGGAGCATACAAGGCAGAGATAAAGACGGGGCAGAGTCTTCTTTTTGCTGCGCGCGTATAGAAATCCGATGACAAGGCCATAGGTGGCAAGCTCGAGTGCTATCCAGACGGCATTCGGGTAAAGCGGCGGCATGCCAAAGGTCAGGGCACGCACAAAGGGCATGCAAAGGCCGACGGTCAAGCCGTAGGGTGCTCCGCAGAGCAGCCCGCAAAGCATCACGGGGAAGTGCATGGGCAGAAGCGAATCGCCGATCTCCTTGATCTGTCCCGTCAAGGTCGGCAAAACGATGCCGAGTGCCAAAAAGAGGGCTGCGAGAATCAGCCTTCGCAGATTGCTTTTCATACGACACCCCTTTTCCTTTTCAGATTGATTCATTCTTAATTATAATGATTATAAAATGCAGAAACGCGGATCTGCGTTTCTACGAGTCGATTGTATCGACTCTTGCACGATTCATTTGACAAAATGAATCATGCTCTATATCATTATAACATCAAATTGACAAAAGCACAAGAGAAAATGCTTTTACCAATAGAATTTTTTTGGAATGGGAGCAGATTTTTTTCCTTTTCTTGACAAAAGATTGACTTTGCGGTATAATTTAAGAAAAAGAGTTGCATAGGAGAAAAGTATGCTTTCAAATTTGATCAATACCGTGAACGATTATCTTTATAGCTATATTCTGATCGTTCTTCTTGTCGTGGGCGGCCTTTATTTCACCTTCCGCACCAAATTCGCGCAGCTCTCGATGGCGCGCGAGCAATTGAAGGCCGTGACCGAAAAGCCGACAGACGGCAAGGGTGTTTCGTCCTTCCACGCATTGATGGTCTCCACGGCCTCCCGTGTCGGCACGGGCAATATCATCGGTGTCTCCACCGCCATTTGTCTTGGCGGCTTCGGCTCGGTTTTCTGGATGTGGGTGATCGCCCTGATCGGCGGCGCGTCTGCCTTCGTTGAAAGCACGCTCGCGCAGATCTATAAGAAAAAAGGGCCCGAGGGCAGCTACGGCGGCCCTGCTTACTATATCGAGGGCGCGCTCAAATGCCGTCCGCTCGCCATCGTCTTTTCAATTCTTCTGATCGTGACCTACGGTGTCGGCTTCAATATGCTGGCCTCCTACAATTTGCAGTCCACCTTTTCTTCCTATGCGTTTTATAACGCCGACGTGACACCGTGGGTGATCGGCGTGATTCTGGCCGTCATTGTCGGCTATTGCCTCTTTGGCGGCGGCTCGCGCGTGATCCGCGTGACGAGCCTGCTCGTGCCGATCATGGGTGTTGCCTATATCCTCGTGGCGATCGTGGTGATCCTTTTGAACGTCACGGTTCTGCCGTCCGTCTTTTCGCGCATCTTCCGCGAGGCATTCGATTTCTCTGCCATCTTCGGCGGCTTTGGCGGCTCTTGCGTGATGTACGGCATCAAGCGCGGCCTTTTCAGTAACGAAGCGGGTGTCGGCTCTGCTCCGAATGCGTCGGCCGCGGCTGATGTGGGGCACCCTGTCAAGCAAGGCCTTGTCCAGATCCTCTCGGTCTTTATCGATACCATTCTCGTCTGCTCGGCCACCGCATTTATGTGCATGTGCTCGGGTATTGAGCCGAGTGAGGCCGTTTCGGGCGCGCCCTACGTGCAGATGGCACTTCGCAGCACGCTCGGCGAATTTGGCCCGATCTTCATCACGGTGGCAATGATCCTTTTTGCCTTCACCACCCTGCTCGGCAATCTTTATTACGTCAATCAGGCCTTCAGCCATATTCTCGGTCGCGTGCCGGGTAAGGCCTTCAACCGCGTTTATTACGTGATCGCATCGGCACTTCTGGTTGTCGGCGCGGTTCTGAATGCCGGTCTTCTCTGGGGCATTGCCGACGTCACGATGGGCCTGATGACGCTCATCAATGTTCCCGTGATCATCATTCTCGGCAAATATGCTTTCCGTGCGCTTGCCGATTATCGAAAACAGCGGAAAGCGGGTAAAATACCCACCTTCCGTTCAAGGGATGTCGGTATCGAGGAAGAGCTGGATTATTGGCAATAATAAAAAAGGGACTATCTTAATGGGCGTGCCCGAAAACGCAGTTTTCGAGTACGCCCATAACGAAATTTGCCCATTCGGGCAAGTGAAATCGCTACGCGGTGAAATATTTGCTATGCAAACATGAAATGTTCGCTGCGCGAACGTGGGCAAATTTCATTTCACATCGAGCAAAGCAACGTAAAAGCACTTATGACAGACGATTGATTCGTTGTCATAAGTGCTTTTCTGCTATTTAGTAAAATCTGCGTTTGCGGACAACAACAAATGAGCCAGCCCCTTTTGTTTATCATAGTACGGTCAAAAGAAAGTAAAGACTTTTGCTAAAAAACTTGGTCTATATGAAATTTATTGAACCGAAAAGGTCACGAAAATGCGCCCCTTGCGGCTTTCGCCCCCGATCCTCTCAAGGCGCGCACGGCCGTGACCGCGCACGGAGATCAGATCTCCTTGCGCGCACACGGTGTCCGCTTTTTCGACAGTTAAATGATTGACCGAGGTCAGTCCCGCATCAATCTTGCGCTTGGCTTCTTCGCGCGAAATGCGGAAAGCAAGCGCGGCAAGTGCATCTAAACGCAACGAGGACACCGTGCCCGTGCGCTCT
>JAFVXT010000032.1 GCA_017501005.1 Clostridia bacterium | reverse complement strand
GTTTGCCTGCCGCCGATTATCCAAGACCGTCAAAGCGTGCTTGGCAAGCTAAAAGAATGGCAAAAGCAAGGTCTTTCCTTTGCCATGGTCGAAAACGTCGGTCATTTGCCGATCGCCCTCGAAGCCGATCTGATTCCTTACGGCTCTTTTCGCATGAATCTGACCAACCGTGCCGCCTGCGATTTTTTCGCTTCCCGGGGCGGTGTGGGTGACATTCTTTCACCCGAGCTGAAAACCGCGCAAATCAGAGATATTGCCTTCGGAGTCCCGATCATCTACGCACGCTTGCCGCTGATGCTGACCGAGCGTTGCTTCATTCGTGAAAATTTCGGTTGCGCGCACTGTGATGACGCTTCATTTTCCGACCGCATGGGTGTCAGATTCCCCCTGATGCGCGAATGGGAGCACCGCAATATCATTCTCAATTCCCGTCCGACTTACATGCTTGATAAGCAACAGGAGCTTTCGCGCATGGGCATTATGGGCGGTGCTCTGCTCTTCACGTGCGAAAGCGAGGAAGAAACGCTCGAAATACTTGATGCCTTCCGTCGTGCGCTTCCTCCCCAAACAGAGATCAAGCGCATCAAATAATGCAAACTTTTATAAACAACAAAAGGACAAAAAGATGCCAATCAACGCTTATCCGTTCACACCGACAGTCAAGCCCTTCGACCGTCCCTTTCCCTCATCTCACCGACTGATTTTGGCTTCCGCTTCTCCGCGCCGCCGTGAGCTGCTCGAAAGAATGGGGCTTACATTCACGGTACTGCCGGCCGATGCCGATGAAACCATTCCGAGCGGGCTTTCACCGCGCGATGCCGTCGGGCTTCTCTCCGTGCGCAAGGCCTACGCCGTCTTGCCGCTTCTTGAAAAAAGCA
This sequence comes from Clostridia bacterium, assembly GCA_017501005.1. GTDB lineage: Bacteria > Bacillota > Clostridia > Oscillospirales > CAG-272 > UBA1740. The sequence continues at coordinate 1,481 of JAFVXT010000032.1, read as the reverse complement.
CGCAAAAGGCCATCTTTCTTACCGCTGATACCATTGTTGATTTCGGCGGTCGGGCGCTCGGCAAGCCGACCGATGAAAAAGATGCCTTTGATACCTTAATGAGCATGTCCGGCTCTCTTCACGAGGTCCACACGGGATGCGCAGTTTTGTGCGGCCCCCGCCTTTATACCGAGGTCATCACAAGCACCGTACATATGCGTTCGTATACCGAAGACGAGGTACGTGCTTACGTCAATAGCGGTGAATGTATGGGAAAAGCCGGCTCATATGCCATTCAAGGACTCGGCGGACAACTGATCTCACACTACGAGGGTGCGCTTGATAATATCGTGGGACTGCCCACACGCTGTGTTGCAGACCTTCTTTTACGCGCACTCGAAAACGAAAAAGCACTATGAAAAAAGAACAAAAAAGTAAACAAAAATTGACTTATATCAAGCCGACAAAAGCTCGGATCGCTCTTGGCAAGGAGGTCAATGAAAGGCTGAAAGAGCTATATCCTTCGGCTGAATGCGCCTTGCGGTACGGGGGCGATCCCTTCCGACTGCTGGTCATGGGACGCTTATCTGCGCAATGCACCGATAAACGCGTCAACGAGGTATCGAAAGAGCTTTTTGCTGCCTATCCCGATTGCAACGCCATGGCAGAAGCACCGATTGAGGATCTTGAAAGATTGGTTCGTCCCTGCGGACTTTACCGCGTCAAGGCGGCGGATATCAAGGCGGCCTCACGCAAGCTGCGCGACGAATACGGCGGCGTTTTGCCGTCCTCCATGGAAGAACTGCTTTCCTTTCCCGGCGTCGGCAGAAAGATTGCCAATCTTTTGCGCGGTGACCTTTTCGGCCTGCCCGCGATTGTCACGGATACCCATTGCATCCGCATCTGCGGAAGGCTGGGATTCTATCCCGAAAGCGAAAAGCGTCCCGAAAAGGCCGAGGCTTACCTGACGCCTGTGATTCCAAGTGAGGACAGTGCGGATTTCTGCCACAGAATCGTTTGGTTCGGGCGTGAGGTCTGCGCGGCACGTGCACCTGCATGCGAGGCTTGCCCCCTGTCCTCCCTTTGCCGCCATTTCCAAAAGACAAATCCGAACCGAAAGGACGGTCACTGATTTATGAAAGTACTTTTTATGGGAACCCCCGACATTGCCGCCACTTGCCTGCAAGCGATCATTGATGCAGGCCACACGGTGGTCGGCGCTGTTTCACAGCCCGATAGACCGAAGGGGCGCGGTCACAAATTACAGCCCACCCCCGTCAAGGTCACGGCCGAAGCCGCAGGCATTCCCGTATTTCAACCGACGACATTGAAAAACGGCGTTTTTGACGATACCGTCCGCGCGCTTGCCCCCGACGTACTGGTCGTTGTGGCATTTGGCATGATCCTTCCGAAAAGCGTGCTTGACCTGCCGCCCATGGGCGCGGTCAACGTACATGCCTCGCTGCTCCCCCGCTACCGCGGTGCCGCGCCTATGCAACGCG
>JAFVXT010000031.1 GCA_017501005.1 Clostridia bacterium | reverse complement strand
GGTGGCCGGCATCAATTGCATCAATCCCATCGCGCCGTGCTTCGAAACCACTTGCGGACGAAAGCTGCTTTCCGCATAAATCACCGCAAAAATAATTTCGGGCGGTACGTGATAAGCCTCGGCATTCTCGTAAACGTACTCTTCATATTTCATCGGCAAGGCCTTCTCTTTTTTGAAATAAAGAAAAGCGGACGCCACAATCAGAGAAAAGATCAAAAGGATAACGGTTGCCGTGATCAAACCATGCTTTTTATCAAAAAACGCCATCATCGATCGTTTTTCCGCAAAAGAACTCGACATATCTGATCAACCTGGGTGATCAGCGCGGTACGATCGCCGTCGTTATGAATGACAAAGTCCGCACGTTCCGTATAAAATTCTTCCTTTGGCTGTGCATCTAAACGTCTTTGTGCAGAAGCAAAATCAAGATGATCCCGTTCTACAATACGTTCTTTTCGCAATTTCTTCGGAGCTGTCACAACAATGATCGCATCGCATTCACGGTCGAGTCCCGATTCGATCAAGGTCGGTGCATCGAGGATTGCCAGACGAGCACCGCTTTTTTGACACGCAAAAAGCCACTCATGCACGCGGTCGGAAACGTAATGATGGGTGATTCGATTCAAAGCGGCAATGCGCTCATCACGGTTGTTTGTCGGTGCAAAAACAATATCTGCCAGCTTTTTTCTATTGATTCCTCCGTCTTTGAGGAGGATATCCGAGCCAAATTCTTGCGCAAGATCACGTGCGCAAGGCCCATCCTTTTCAATCAGCTTATGGTACTCAAAATCTGCGTCAAAGGTTGGGAAATGGCGGCGGCGCAATTCGTCAGACACGCAACTTTTTCCACTTCCGCTGCTGCCTGTCAATCCAATCAATTGCATAAAAAACTCCATCTCCGCACAAGGCGGTATTATGATCGTCAAAGTTTGGCTAAAGTTATTCATTTTATTATACAATATTTTTTTGGAAAAGTCAAGAAAATCTCACTTGATTTTCATGCAAAGTAAGCATCTGGATCTTGAAGCGCACACTTTTTGATCATCGGTCAATTCAGTGAATTTCAAAAAGGCGAAAAACTTGACAAAAGCTCTGACAGCATGGTATAATGATCGCATCAATAGATTCAAAAAAAGGAGAATCCCTTATGAAACTGATAATAGCATCGGACCTTCACGGAGATGCCGCATGCACCCGCGCTCTTTTTGACGCCTTTGACCGTGAACAAGCCGATAAAATACTCCTGCTCGGGGATCTGCTTTATCACGGACCGCGCAATGACCTTCCCTCTCACTACGCACCAAAGGAAGTGATCTCTCTTTTAAACCGTCACAAAGACGTTCTCCTCTGTGTGCGCGGTAATTGCGAGGCCGACGTTGACGGTATGGTTCTTGAGTTTCCCATCCATGCGGAATATGCGTATCTTCTGCTTGACGGAATTTCGGTATTCGCTACCCACGGTCATCACTATCCGCGCGAAAAATGCGCTTTAAAGGAAGGCGACTGCTATTTACAGGGTCACACGCACGTACCGCAAAAGGAGACGCGAGGCGGCATTCTCTATCTCAATCCCGGCTCTGTATCACTGCCTAAAAACGGCGCACCGAAAACCTATATGATCTATGAAAACGGCAATTTCGAGATCAAAGAAATGGACGGCACTGTTTATCTTTCGTAAAATTTTTAGAAATTTTTCAAATCTTTATCTCTTCTTTTCATCAACTCTTTGCAGGTATCCCCTCTCTTGACCAAATTTTTAAAAAGGAGTTTTCTTTTTATGCACGACGACGGTATGCCCAATCACGCGGAATACACGGTTCTGCAAAAAGCAGAAGGTCGCATTCTGCGTCTGCGCATTCTTTTGGTTTTGTTTTACGTTTTGTTCGGCTTCTCCTACGTGACGTTCGCGCTTCTGATCAGCATCGTTCAGATCATCGCGATTCTTCCCCTTCTTCTATGGATCATCGCACATTTCACTTGGCGCTACGCCTCTCTTGAGCATTCGCTTGTGATTGGAGAGGGGACGCTTACTGTCACGGACATTCTCAAGGACGGCAAAAAAATTCCGCGATTGAAAATCGTGCTGGCAGAAGCAACATCTCTCTCCGAAATTCCCGATCAAACGCCGCCAAACGTCATCCTTCACGATTTTCGCGGTGATATGAACGCAAGCGATTGCTATTGCATTGCTTTCAATGATCAAGGCAAGCCCGCCATGCTGTATTTGCGTACAACGCCTGAGTTTTTACGGATTTTAAAACGATTCATTAAAAATACATAAGTTCGAATCAAACGTAGGGTGCTTTCATCAAAAGAAAAAGTGTGTTGCTAAACAGGCAACACACTTTTTCAATTCACCGATCAAAGAAGAACCCAAAGGAAAACCACGATTGCCAGAATGATCCGATACCAACCGAATGCCTCGAAGCTATGACGGCGGACAAAATCCATGAGGAATCGAATGGCGGCAAGCGACACGATAAAGGAAACCACAAAGGCAACCGCCAGCAGAATCAATTCGCTTGTGGTTGCAACCGCACCGTTTGCAAGGTATTTGACGGTTTTAAGCCCCGATGCACCGAGCATGACGGGCAGTGCCAAAAAGAAGGAAAATTCAGCCGCCGCACTGCGCGAAACGCCAAGCAGCATCGCACCGATGATGGTCGAGCCCGAGCGTGACGTACCGGGAATCAAGGAAAGCACTTGAAACATACCGATAAAAAAGGCCGTTTTATAGGAAATATCCGCCACGTCCTGTACCTTGGGGAGATTCTTCGATTTGTTTTTTGCACGCTCAATCACGATGAAAAGGACACCGTAAATCAAAAGCGTGGCGGCGATCACATAACTGACCACGGAATCGACGAACACATGCGCCTCCAGCCAATCGTCGAGCAAAAGGCCGACAACGGCGGCAGGTAATGCGCTTACGAGCACCTTGCTCCAGAGAACCCACGTGCCTTTTTTCTGATCAGGGCTCTTTTTTGGTGAAAAGGGATTGAGCTTTCCAAAGAAAAGCACCACGACAGCAAGAATCGAGCCGAGCTGAATCACAATCAGGAAAAGATTCTTATAAAAATAATCGGACATGAATTTTTCGGCAAACGAGCAGAAGCTTTCAAAAAGGATCATGTGTCCCGTGCTGCTGACGGGCAACCATTCGGTAATTCCCTGCACAATACCGATCAGAATGGCTTTTAAAATCTCAAGAAACATACCTCTTACCTCTCTTAATTTTCTTCAAACGACATACGAAGAATATCGCCCTCCTTGACCTTAAAGGGCATCTTTATATAAAAATTCATTTGCGGATGCGGTGCGGATTCGATTTCGTTACGTTCGGCATCGTAAAGAGCTTCCACTGTCATAGGGATTCCCACGTGGCCGGGGGTCAGAAGCTCTATGCGGTCGCCGCACTGCAATTTGTTGCGCTGTACGCAATAGGCTTCACCCTTTTCCTCGGAATAGGAAAGAACGTCTGCCAGATACGCTTTTTCGCCAGAATACCCGGGCGTTTTTGTCACACGTGCATTTTCGCGGCAATCGTCGAAAAAGAAGCCGGTGGCATACTCGCGGTGGCTGACAGAGGCAAGCTCACGTAGCCAAAGCGGATCAACCTCTCGCTTGCCTGCATATGCGCTTTCAATAGCCATGCGATAAGTATTGGTCACAACAGCGGTATAATAGGCGCTTTTCATACGACCTTCGATCTTCAAGGAGGTGACTCCGCTTTCGATAAGCTCGGGCAAATGCTCGATCATGCAAAGGTCGGTTGAGCTCATAAAGAAGGTCTCACCCTTCTCTTCAATCACGGGGATCGGGGTGTTGGGGCGCTTATCCTCGTAAAGCGTTGCTTCAAGCGAATGGGCTGTATATCCCCAACGGCAAGGCTGTGTGCATGCGCCTCGATTGGCATCGCGATCATTCAAGTGAGCCGAAAGCAAGCACCGTCCGCTATAAGAAATGCACATGGAACCGTGAACGAAAACCTCAAGCTCCACAGATGTCGGAAGCTCTTTTCGAATCTCTTTGATCTCGTTCAGCGTCAGCTCGCGCGCAAGAACGATTTTGGAAATACCAAGAGAAGCCCATGCACGGCAAGCGGCAGAGCTGACGGCATTCGCTTGTGTCGAAAGATGCAATTTCATGGTTGGCAACAGCTCACGGCAAAGCGAAATCACGCCGATATCCGCCACAATCAGCGCATCGGGCGCGATCCTACCGAGGAAAAGAATATAGTCGCGCAGTGCCGCATATTCGTATTCGCGCGGCATGGTATTGACCGTCACGTAAGCGCGTACACCGTGCGCATGCGCATAGTTGACCGCCTTTTCAAGCTCTTCATGCGACATACCCGCAGAGGCGGCACGCATTCCAAAGGTCTGCCCCGACATATAAACGGCATCTGCACCAAAGCGAATGGCCGCTTTCATTTTTTCAAAATTACCCGCAGGCGACAAAAGTTCGATCAAGCAGTGATCCCCCTTTCAAAATATATGTGTCCGTCCTTCAGCCGACCGCCTTTTTCTCGTTTGGAACAGCGATCAGGGAAATTTCCCACGCAGGCAAGCACTCGGTGCGGCGAAGGTAAAAAGAATAATCCTTGCAGTTTTCACGCAAAAGAAGCGGCAGATCGTAAAGATCCTCAGATCGGTGATAAAGCGAAACCGAAAGAACGGGGCGGTCACGTCGGATCGTCTCAAGGCTCCCGAGCAGAGCCTCACGCTCTGCGCCCTCCACGTCATATTTGATATAATCAATGCGCTTTTCCGTGCACAGGGAATCAATGGCTACAAGGCGAACCTTTTCGTCTGCATGCTCATAGGAAGCACCGACAAGCGAGGAATTGCGGTTGCCGCTTCGGTGAAAGACAGTTTCTCCCTCTTTTGACCATGCGGCGGCCTGAATCGGGCACACGTCAAAGTGAAAAGCTTTGGCAAGAGCTTCGAGCTTTTTGAAGGTTTTTGCATCGGGCTCGATAGCAAAGGCATACTCAAGCGAGGGAAAGTATGTAGCCATTTCCGAGAGGGTGTCGCCTCGGTAAGCACCGATGTCGATTGCACACCGAATGTCCTTGCAGGAAAAAAGCTCATACTGTGCGCTTTTTTCTTGATGGTTGTTTCTTAAATATGCAATGTCTGCGGACAGCTTATAAGACAAAACGGAAGAATAAAGTGCGGCGGATTCTTCATCTGCCCACATCTCAAAGACCGCTTCAAAATCGGAGATATGGGCTTCATAAAATGCGGAATCGAAGGTCTGCTCACCTGCCACGGGCAAATCGGGCATCAGAAACGGATAACGCTCGCTCATGCCGTACAAAAGATCGAGCACCTCTCTTCTTGTGCTTGCGAAGGACAGAAGAATGACGAAATCCTTGTATTTTTCGCAAATTTCACCAAAAGAAAGCACGCGTTTGCCATGAAACGTATGTCCGCGAACAAAGCCGTCGCTTGCGAAGAAATCTGCGTATTCGATGCCGTAAAAGTCTAACCGTGCGAGCAATTTATCCGCACCGTTTCCCATGCCGTAAATGACAATCGGCCGCGTTTCCTTTTGCAACAAATGCCATACGTCGCCGTATGAAAGGTGAGGCAACTGCAAAACTTTCATCTCCCCGTTCTTTTTCTATTGCATTTTCAAGAAAGATATGCTATAATGATGCCATCAAAATACGTTCGGAGGAAAATGAAATGGATTGCCTTTTCTGTAAAATTATCGCAGGCGAGATTCCGTCCAAAAAGGTCTATGAGGACGAAGAGATCTACGCTTTTTACGACATTAACCCGCAAGCGCCCACACATATTCTCGTGATTCCCAAAAAGCACATTGCTTCTATGGCCGAGGTCACCGAAGAAAACATCGGTGCAGTTGCACACCTCATGCAAAAAATCCCGTTAATCGCCCGTGAAGCAAAGCTTGACGGCGGCTTCCGCATTGTCAGCAACGCAGGCGACGATGCTTGCCAATCGGTGCATCACCTGCACTTTCATATCCTCGGCGGAAAGAAGCTTTCCGAACAAATGGCATAAAGTGAATACGTTATTCCCCTTAAAAACCAAACAGCCCTTCAAGAAGAAGGGCTGTTCGATTTTGCAAAGGTTTAGATCTTTTCTTTAACCTTAGCGCTCTTACCAACTCTGTCACGGAGATAGAAGAGTTTTGCACGGCGAACACGGCCGCGACGAACAACTTCGACCTTCTCTACATTGGGAGAGTGGATGGGGAACGTTTTTTCGACACCGCAACCGTATGCAACGCGTCT
>JAFVXT010000030.1 GCA_017501005.1 Clostridia bacterium | reverse complement strand
GCCGCCACTTGCCTGCAAGCCGTCATTGACGCAGGACACACGGTGGTCGGCACCGTATCACAACCCGATAGACCGAAGGGGCGCGGTCACAAATTACAGCCCACCCCCGTCAAGGTCACGGCCGAAGCCGCAGGCATTCCTGTATTTCAACCGACGACGCTGAAAAACGGGGTTTTTGACGATACCGTCCGCGCGCTTGCTCCCGACGTACTGGTCGTTGTGGCATTCGGTATGATTCTACCGAAAAGCGTGCTTGACCTGCCGCCCATGGGTGCGGTCAACGTACATGCCTCGCTGCTCCCCCGCTACCGCGGTGCCGCGCCTATGCAACGCGTCATCATGGACGGTGAAAAGCAAACAGGCGTGACCATTATGTATATGGACGAGGGGCTTGACACGGGTGACATGATCCTCACCGAGGCGTGGGATTTGACCGAGGAGGACGATTTCGGCACACTTCACGACAAAACCGCCGCCGTCGGCTCGTCGCTTCTCTGCCGTGCCCTTTCGATGATCGAAGAGGGCAACGCCCCCCGCACACAGCAACCCGAGGAAGGGGCAAGCTATGCCGCAAAGATCACGAAGGACGACTGCATTCTTGATTTTTCATTAGATGCGCAAGTGCTTTCTTGCCGGATTCGCGGTCTTTCGCCGATTCCGCTGGCCGTCACAGCCCTGCCCGACGGCCGACTGCTCAAAATCGTCTCCGCACGCGTCGCGGACGATGACACCGTGCATACCGCCGATCAGATCGGCAAGGTCGTGGCCGTCTCGGATAAGGGTGAAGGATACGTGCGTATTGCCTGCGCCAAGGGCTCGATTGATCTCATCAAGCTCCGTCCCGAAGGCAAGGGCGGTATGAATGCCGCCGACTTCCTGCGCGGACGCGGCATTGCGCTCGGCGACAAGCTCGGGTAAGCCTGATAACGTTAACAACTATAAACATTGGAACAGTCTATGAAAAACAAACGTCCCTTCAATGCCACGTCGGTCGCGCTTGCCGCACTGTTGCGCTGTGAAACGCAAGGTGCTTACGTCGCGCTTTCTTCGCAAAGCGAAGCCAAAGCCTTAAAGGACGAGCGCGACGCACGTCTGGCCATTGCCATTGCACACGGTGTGACCGAACAGAAAATACGCCTTGATTACATACTGGGTGTTTTGCTCGGTCGGTCAGGCGCAACGCTGACACCGCACACACGCAACCTTTTGCGCATTGCTCTTTACCAGCTGATGTTCATGGAACGCCCTGCGCACGCTGTTGTCAACGAAGCGGTCGAGATGGGCGAGCATCGCGGCGAAAAGTCGCTTTTAAACGCCGCTTTGCGCCGAGCCGCCGCCGATCGCGAGGCTTTATTTGCGCTTCCTGCGCGAGAAAAAGACGAATTGCGCTATCTTTCGCTCGCTTATGCCATGCCGAAGGACAAGGTGCGCATTTTCGTCCGTAACTTCGGCCTTGAACGCACGGAATCTCTGCTTGCCGCCTACGGAAAGCGGCCACCCCTTTGCCTCCGTGTCAACACCGTCAAAACCACGCGTGAAGCCTTGCTGCAAGCTTTCACCCAAGTCGCTATCGATGCTCTTCCATCTCCGCTCTCACCCGACGGCATTCGCATCAACGGGATTGCCAACCCCACGCTTTTGCCCGGCTTTGACCAAGGATTTTTCTTCGTTCAAGATGAATCCTCACAGCTTGCGCTCCGTGCGCTCGCCCCGAAGCCCAATATGCGTCTTTTGGACGCTTGCGCAGGCCTTGGCGGCAAAACCTTTTCCGCCGCCGCGCTGATGGACGGCCGAGGCGAGATCTTCGCTTCGGATCTTCATGAAGGAAAAATCGGTGTTCTTGGTGAGCAGGCAAGCCGTCTCGGTTTTGAGAATATCAACTTTTATTGTCATGATGCCTCGTCGCCATTTCCCGAGGAATGGGGGACTTTCGATGCCCTCATCTGCGACGTTCCCTGCTCGGGGCTTGGCGTGATCAGAAGAAAGCCCGACCTGCGCCACCGTCCTCTTGACGGTCAGGACGAGCTGATCGCACTGCAAAAAGCGATTTTGCGCTGTGCATCAGAGAAGCTGAAGGCGGGTGGACGTTTGCTTTACTCAACCTGCACCGTCACACACGAAGAAAACCGCGGTAACGTGGACGATTTTCTCATTTCTCACCCCGATTTTTCACTGAAAGAAGACCGTTTGCTCTTGCCCGATACCGATGGATGCGACGGCTTTTACTTTGCCGTTCTGCAAAAGAACCCCACCTGAATTCATACAGAAATGACCGAAAGGAAACGCCATGCCCGATCAATCACTGATCTCACGCTACGAATGTGCCAAGCAGGCACTTTTCTGCCGTTATTATGAAGCCAGACTGAATCCTCCCCAACGCCGCGCGGTATGCACGACCGAAGGACCGCTGCTCGTGCTTGCGGGTGCGGGAAGCGGAAAGACCACAGTCCTTATCCGCCGTATCGTTCACCTGATCCGTTACGGCCAAGCCTATTCTGCGCCGACAGCTCCGCAGGACGTTGACGAAGCCACGGTTCTGGCCCTTGAAGCCGCCGCCGACCTACCGAGCGCGGATATCGAAACCATTCTTCCCGCTTTTATCACAAAGCCCTGTCCGCCCGACTGTATCCTCGCCATCACCTTTACGAACAAGGCCGCCAAGGAGATCAAGGAACGGCTGCAATCGGCAATCGGCGACGGGGAAACCGCCAAGGCCGTGTGGACGGGCACGTTCCACTCGGTTTGCCTGCGCATTTTGCGCCGTTTTTCAGACGAAGCGGGACTCGGTGATAACTTCACCATTTACGATACGGACGATCAGAAGCGCTTGATTTCCGACTGCATCAAGGAGCTGAAGATTGATGAAAAGGTTCTCTCACCCCGTGATGCCTTGAGTGCCATCAGCCGTGCCAAGGACAGACTCCAATCCCCCGAGGAGATGCTGGCGGAAAACGAAAAGAACTTCCGCATGAAGCAAATTGCCACGGTTTACCGTATGTATGCAGAACGCCTGACCGCGAATAACGCCGTGGATTTTGACGATATCATCGTCAAAACCGTGCGTCTTTTGCAAAGGTCCGAAAACGCACTGAAATTCTGTCAGCGAAAATTCCGTTACGTGCTCGTTGACGAGTTTCAGGATACCAACCCCGCCCAGCTTGTTCTCACCGAGCTTCTGGCGTCGGGCTCAAACAACCTCATGGTTGTCGGCGACGATGACCAGAGCATTTACCGTTTCCGCGGTGCCACCGTCGAAAATATTCTTTCGTTCAGCGAAACCTTCCCGAAGGCCACGGTCATCAAGCTCGAACAGAATTACCGATCGACCAAAAACATCCTTGCCGCCGCCAACAGCATCATCGCGCACAACGAAGCACGCTATGCCAAAGAGCTTTGGTGTGATGCACAGGACGGCGAGCCCATCACTCTTTACCGTGCGCGCACGGCAGAAGAAGAAGCCGAATACATTATCCGCCGTTCGGTCGAGCTTGTTGTCAAGGAGAAAAAGCAATACCGCGATATTGCCGTTCTTTACCGTCTGAATGAGCTCTCCCGTTTGCTTGAAAGCTCGTTTATCAAATCGGGTATTCCCTATCGCGTTCTCGGCGGCCAACGATTCTATGACCGCAAAGAAATCCGCGACATTCTGGCCTATCTCCAGCTTGTCAACAACACCCGCGACAACCAGCGACTGAAGCGCATTATCAACGAGCCCAAACGGCAGATCGGTGCCACCACCGTTGATGCCGTCGAAGCATGCGCCGAACGTGACGGTTGCAGCATGTTTGAGGTGATGGAGCACGTCACGGCCTACCCCGAGCTTTCCCGCTCTGCCCCGCGCCTCATGGCTTTTGTCAATATGATCAACTCCTTCCGCGAGCGCGAGCTGGCTCCGTCCGCTCTCATTCCCGTCATTTTTGAAGAAAGCGGCTATGAAGCGATGCTCCGTGCCGAGGGCGAGATCTCGCGTGAACGTATTGACCACATAAACGAGCTTGTCACAGCCGCCGTTGAATACGAGCGGCGCGACGAAACGCCGACGCTTGCCGCCTTCCTCGAGGACGTTGCCTTGGTGTCGGACGTTGACAAGTATGACGAGGACGCCAATGCCGTTGTCCTCATGACTGTTCACAGCGCCAAGGGCCTTGAATTTCCCGTTGTCTTTATTGCAGGTGCGGAGGAGGGCATCTTCCCCGGCTACCGCGCCTTCGATCACCCCGAAGAGCTGCCCGAGGAGCGCAGACTCGCCTACGTTGCGGTCACACGCGCCAAGGAGCGCCTGTTTGTCACCGCCGCCGCCGAGCGTCTGCTGTACGGACGCACCACCTACGGTGAGCTTTCCCGCTTCTTCGCCAAGGAAGTCAGAGCGGATCTG
>JAFVXT010000029.1 GCA_017501005.1 Clostridia bacterium | reverse complement strand
TTGATCTTCTGATCCCGCGCGGCGGAAAAGGGCTCATTCGCGCGGTGGTGGAGGGTGCTTCCGTGCCCGTCATCGAAACGGGTGCGGGCAATTGCCACGTCTATATCGACGAAAGCGCGGATCTCGAGATGGCACTCTCGGTTACCGAAAATGCCAAGCTCTCCCGCCCCGCCGTCTGTAACGCGGCCGAAACCCTGCTCGTGCACAAGAATATCGCCGAGGCGTTTCTGCCCCGCTTTGCCGATCTGACGCGCGGCCGCCTTTCCGTGCGGGGATGCGACCGCACGTGCTTGATTTTGCCGACGGCCGAAGCCGCCACCGAAGAGGATTACGAAACCGAATACGACGATGCGATCCTCGCCGTGCGCGTGGTGGATTCGCTTGACGAGGCGATTCTCCATATCAATCGTTATACCACCGCGCACAGCGAAGCGATTCTGACAAATAACCTTGCGAATGCCGCCCGCTTCAAAAGCGAGGTGGATGCCGCCTGCGTTTATGTCAACGCATCAACCAGATTCAGCGACGGCGGCGAGTTCGGCTTCGGCGCAGAGGTGGGCATCTCTACCCAGAAGCTCCACGCAAGAGGCCCGATGGGCCCCGATGCCTTGACCACCGTCAAATATGAAATCGAAGGAAACGGACAGATACGATGAAAGAAAAAGAAGTCATTCTCTGTAAATTCGGAGAAATCGTGTTGAAGGGCGCAAACCGCTCTGGCTTTGAAAGCATGCTCACGCGTGAGCTGCGCCGCCGCGCCGCGCATTTCGGTGCCTTCCGCGTCGAATGTGCGCAAAGCACGGTCTATATCGAGCCGAAGGACGATATGGCCGATATCGACGGCCTCTACGAAAGCGTTCTGCAGGTTTTCGGCATCGTCGGCGTCACGCGTGCCGCCGTCGCCGAAAAGAATATGGAAAGCATCAAAGAGGTGGCCGCACGCTATCTGCCCCCCCTGCTTGCAGGCAAGCGCACCTTCCGCGTTGATGCCAAGCGCTCGGATAAGAATTTCCCTCTGAAATCTCCCGAGATCGCCGCAGAGATCGGCGGCGTGCTTTTGGGCGCGGTGCGCGGCTTGCGCGTGGACTTGCACAACCCCGAATCCATGGTGCGCGTCGAAGTGCGCGACCATGCCGCCTATATCCATGCCGACCAGCAAAAGGGCGCGGGCGGTATGCCGCTCCGTTCGGCAGGGCGCGGTCTTCTTCTGCTCTCGGGCGGTATCGATAGCCCCGTGGCAGGCTTCATGATGGCCAAGCGCGGCCTCGAGATCGAAGCCCTCCACTTCGAGAGCTTCCCCTATACGAGCGAGCGCGCCAAGGAAAAGGTCATGGCGCTCGCCGATAAGCTCTGCGCTTATTGCTCCAGAATCCACGTCCACGTCATTTCGCTCACGCATATCCAGGAGGCGCTGCGCGATCAGTGCGAGGAGGACTATTTCACGCTGCTTCTGCGCATCTTCATGATGCGCCTGGCCGAACGGTGTGCCAAACAATATTCCTGCGGCGCCATCATCACGGGCGAAAGCCTCGCGCAGGTCGCAAGCCAGACCTTAAAGGCCATCGCCGTCACTGATAGCGTGGTCAATATGCCTGTCTTCCGTCCCTGCATCGGCCTCGATAAGGAAGAGATCATCACGGTCTCCCGCAAGATCGATACCTACGATACCTCGATTCTGCCGTACGAGGATTGCTGCACCGTCTTCACCCCCCGCCACCCGCGCACCCAGCCCGAAATCGAAAAGGTCATGGCACAGCTCGAAAAGGTCGATGCCGATGCCCTGCTCGAAGAAGCGTGGGAGAGCATGTATACCGAAACCAGAACCATTTTCGAGGATTACAGATAAAAGCCTTCTCCAGCGGGAGAAGGGTAGCGACGAAACCTAGGTTTCTTTCGCCTAAAGCTTTTGCCGGTAGCAAAAGCTTTCCCCGAAGAAATTCTTCGAATTTCTTTCGTCGCGGCGTTTCGGTAGTGAATGACAGCCCGGGGGGCTGTCAGAGCCGAAACGTGACCGAGCCGCCGCGAGAACCGCGACAGCGGTGTGTAACGACGCATCCTGCGGATGCTTACGTAGCAAGTTTTCGCCAGAGCGAAAAGCTTGCATGAGGTGTTGTGTTCGGTGATGTAACCCAAGACCACTCCTAAAAAAAGAGGCAGCTCAAATTCTTTTTGAGCTGCCTCTTCATTTTTTCTCAAAAATCTCTTGACAAAGGCTTTCTTTTATGATATAATTATGATATCAAAACATAGCATGAAAGGAGTTTACTATGCAAGAAAAAATTCTGTCAACAAAAAAGAACGGCATGCTCGTGCTGATTCTTTCGATCCTTCTTTATATCGCGGCGATCGTCGGCGTGATCGTGGGGGGCATCATGCTGGATTCGGCGGTTGGCGACGCCAATCTTCTTTTGGCGACCGTCGTTTTTGCCGTGTCGCTCGTTTATCTTTTTGTGGGGTGGCTTCCTTGGCTCGGCTTGAAGATCCTCAAGCCCCAAGAGGCGTTGGTGCTCACCCTGTTCGGCAAGTACGTCGGCACGGTCAAGGGTGACGGCTTCTATTTTGTCAATCCCTTCTGCACGGCGGTTAATCCTGCCGCCAAGACCAAGCTGAATCAGAGCGGCGACGTGGCCACCCCCGCACCTGCCCTTCGTCAGACGGCGAACGGCGTGAAGATCGAGGCCGTGGACAAACGCCTTTCGCTCAAGGTGATGACGCTCAACAACACCAAGCAGAAGATCAACGACTGCCTCGGCAATCCGATTGAGATCGGCATTGCCGTCACCTGGCGCATTGTGGATACCGCCAAGGCGGTCTTCAACGTTGACAACTACAAGGAATACCTCTCCTTGCAGTGCGACAGCGCACTCCGCAACATCGTGCGTCTGTATCCCTACGACGTTGCCCCGAACGTGGATACCACGGGCGACGGCGTGGCAGACGACGGCAGTCTGCGCGGCTCGAGCGAGGTGGTGGCCAACCGCATTCGCGACGAGATCCAAGCGCGCGTGGAAAGCGCAGGCATTGAGATTCTCGAGGCGCGCATCACCAACCTTGCCTATGCCACCGAAATTGCCGCCGTCATGCTCCAGCGTCAGCAGGCAAGTGCCATCATCGACGCGCGCCGCATGATCGTGGACGGTGCGGTCGGCATGGTGGAAATGGCGCTTGAAAAGCTCTCAGAAAAAGAGCTCGTGCAGCTTGACGAGGAGCGCAAGGCCGCCATGGTCTCCAATTTGCTCGTCGTGCTTTGCGGCAACCGTGATGCACAGCCCGTGGTCAATTCGGGCAGCCTCTATTGATGGCGGAGCATCAGCCGAAGAAAAAGCAAGTGCCGCTCCGCCTCTCGGAGGAGCTTTATGAGGCGCTCGCCTCATGGGCGGAGGACGAATTTCGCTCGGTCAACGGGCAGATCGAATATCTGCTCACCGAATGCGTGCGCGCTCGGCGCAAGAAGGGCTTTTCTTCGGATCGGCAAAAAGACGAATAACAAAAGAACACCGTTCGAATCCGAACGGTGTTCTTTTATTTGATGCGTATGAATTAATACATACCGCCCATGCCGCCGCCCATAGCGGGTGCTGCGGGTGCGGGATTTTCTTCCTTCTTATCGGCAACGACGGCCTCGGTGGTGAGCACGGTCGATGCAACGGAAGCGGCATTCTGCAGTGCGCTTCTCGTCACCTTGGTCGGGTCGACGATACCGACGGCGAGCATATCCACGTACTTTTCGTTGTAGGCGTCGAAGCCGTAGCCGGTCTTCTTCGAGGACTTGATGCGGTCGATGATGACGGCGCCGTCAAGACCTGCGTTTTCGGCGATCTGGCGCATCGGCGCTTCCAGCGCCTTGATGACCATCATCACGCCCGTCTTTTCATCGCCCTCAACGGTTGCAAGAACGCGCTTGACGTCGGCGATGACGTTGATATAAGCAGTACCGCCGCCTGCGACGATACCTTCCTCCACTGCCGCCTTGGTTGCGTTCAAGGCGTCCTCAATGCGG
>JAFVXT010000028.1 GCA_017501005.1 Clostridia bacterium | reverse complement strand
TTTAGAAAACCTGCAAAGACTGACACCGACAACAATTTTAGACACGTTTCAAATAAACGACGAAACCTATATGCTTTTTGTTTCTGAAGGTGATACGCTAGTCCAAGCAAGCTTTGTTACAAATGAAAAAGGACAATATCATTATCAAGGTGACACCGAAGAAATCTCGATTGGTGATCCGGACACGATGATATTAAACGGTGATAGTGAGCAATTTATTCTGTTTAATTATTTCAAGGATGAAACGCGCGTTTGGGGATATAAATATTCGTCTGTGGAGATAACAGTGAATGGTATAGTGCCTCAAATTAAGTCTTATATATTTACCTGCGATGGTAAAGAATGGTCTGTTGACAGGTGGTGTCTTGATATTACCGATGAGAATGTTGAAATAGACATTCAAACAACGTCATCATCCAAGGGAGAGTAGTGTGATATCATAGGGACAACACATTTTTCAATGAAAACTGAATAAAAATCGGACAAAAAACTGTTGTCCCTATTGTCACTCACTCGCGGAGCGTGTGACAATAGGGACGACTTTTTATTCAATTTTGCCGTTACGCTGCCTTTTTTAGCGGCATCGGCATGGCGGCGAGCATATTTTCAATGAAAATACCGTAGCCCGCCGTCGGATCGTTCACCGTCACGTGCGTCACCGCACCGACCAGGCGGCCGTCCTGAATGATCGGCGAGCCTGACATGCCTTGCACGATCCCGCCCGTCTTTTCGATGAGGGCGGGGTCTTTTACACGCAGTGAAAAGCATTTGGAGTCTTTATTTTTCTCGTTGATCTTTGTGATCTCGATTTCGTAGCGGCACTTTTCGCCGTCAGAAAGCGTGCAGAGAATGTGGGCTTTTCCCGCCTTGACTTGATTTGCGCGCGCGATGGGCAGTGCCTCTTTGTCCGCATTTTGCGGAAGGTCGGTGAGCACACCGAAAACACCTGAGGCCGAATTGACGGTCAAAGCCCCGCGCCGACTGTGGCCGAGCACACCGCGAAGCTCGCCGGGCGCGCCCGATGCACCGCGCGAGATGCCGACGAGATGCACGTCTGTCACGCTGCCGCGCGCAAGCGGAACGACCTCGCCCGTCTCGGGATCGCAAATGCCGTGCCCAAGACCGCCGAATTCACCCGTTTGCGGATTGACGAAGGTCACCGTGCCAATGCCCGCCGTGCGGTCGCGCACGATGAGCCCGAGCCTGTAGCGGCCGTTTTCCGAGGCAAGGACGGGGGTGAGCGAGAGGGTGAGCGTCTCGCCCTTTCTCTGCACGGTCAGGGCAAGGGTGTCGCCGTTTGACTTTTCCACCATGTCAGTCAGCTGCTTGGCATGGTGAATCTCACAGCCATTCACGTGCGTGATCATATCCTTTTTGAGGATGCCGCCTTCCTCTGCGGGGCGGAAGATGCCGTCCTTGCTCTTCACGTCGCAAAGCGAGGCCACCATCACCCCCGGCATAAACACACGCACACCGAAAACGTCGCCGCCCGGAATGAGGCGCACGTCGGCATCAAGGCTCGCCCTTCCTTTTGTGAGCGCATCGGGGCTGTCTGCGGCGGCCTTCTGTGCGGTGAGGGGCATCACTGCCAGCAAGAAGAGAAGAAAGAGTGGTAATAATCGTTTTTTTGTTGTTTGAAGCATGATAAATTCCTACCGTGACCATCGCGTTTTCGATAGCCACGATCCCGATGATCAGGATTGCGTACCTGTGAGCGCCTTCGTAATCACGCGGCATCCCGTGTGCAATACTCGGCCTTGTCACCGTACGTTTTTAATGTACGCATCGGGGCGGCATTTTATAAGTAACAAGTTGTGGGATTTATAAAATTAAATGCCATTCGGCAATCAATTTTTCAAGCGAAAACGCGGCGTTTGCAGGGCTGGTGGAGGGAAGTGCGATGCAGTCAAGCCCTGTTTCCCTTTGAAGATAGCGGCGGTAAAGGGCACTTGCCTGCGCGCCGTTCGTATAGATGCGCTCGATTTTCGCGCGCGAAAGGATCGGCGTGAGGTCATTTGGGCGCACGTCACGAATCGAAGAATCAGACGAGCCGACGATGCGGCAGGCGGCCAGCACGTCGAAGAGTGCCACGCCGTTGCGCAGCAAAAACGCGCGTTTTTCGTCAATCGTTACGGGCAAATCCTCATGAAAAAGCGAAGAAAGCACCCGCCAGAATCGGTTCTGCGGATGACCGTAGAAGAAGCCGCTTTCGCGCGATTTGACCGAAGGAAAGCTGCCGAGAATCAAAATTTTCGAATGCTCGTCAAAAACAGGCGGGATCGGATGAGTCACACGCTCACCGCCCGCCGTTTCGATTTTTTTCTGCTTACTCACAGTCTGCCCCCTTTTCCTTTTTTAATGCCCTTTTTCTTTTGAAAAAAGCCAAAAGATCGGGGAGCGTGCAGGCAACATAAAATCCGCCGCACAGAAAGAGAAAGAGATTGCCCACGCGCGTGTAAAGCGTCTTGTCCTCGTAAAGATCAAGCTCCTCGAGTAAATATCCCTCCTCAAGAATGGGCAGCGTGTCCTTCACCTCACCTCTGCGCGAGATGACCGACGTGATGCCCGTATTGCCCGCACGCGCAAGATCGCGTCCGTTTTCCACCGCACGCAAAATCGATTGTGAATGATGGTTGTCAAGCGCGACGGACGAGCCAAACCAGGAATCGTTTGTCGAAACGATCAGCGCCTGCGCACCGTCGGCGGCCGCATCACGCGCTAAATTTTCGTAAATCGAATCAAAGCAGATCAGTGTACCGAGCGTATAGCTGTCTTCGGAAAAGACGCAGGAATCCTCCCCGGGCGAAAGATCACTTGACATCACAAGCTCGGCCATAAAAGGGAAGAGTGCGTTGATCAGCGGCTTCCAGGGCGTGAACTCACCAAAGGGCACGGGGCGGCGCTTGTGATAGACGTTTTCCGAAACTGTGCCGTCCGCACGGTAAAGAAAGAGCGAATTGTATCGCTTGCGTGTGCCGTCCTCGTCCTCTTCCTCGCAAAACGCGCCGACGAGCTGATCAAGCTGCAGCTCCTCTGACAGTGATGCAAGCGCGCGCGAGTGAGCGGTGGCACCTTGCTCATGCGTCGGCAGGTCGGTCAGCAGGGCACTTTCGCTCCAGATCACAAGATCGGGGTGACGTCCCGCCTCGTCAGAGTCCGCCACCGAGGTGCGCAAAAGCCGCTCGTAACGCTCGAAAAGGCTTTCGCCCTC
>JAFVXT010000003.1 GCA_017501005.1 Clostridia bacterium | reverse complement strand
GCTTGACAGAGGCAAATGCGGATACCTCATACCGAAAGGAACTTCAAGAATGAAAAGAATTGCGGCTCTTTGTCTGCTTGCAGTATTGCTCCTTGGCAATATAGCGTCCTGTTCACCTGCAAAAACAGTGGTGCATAAGCCGACAGGCAAGCCGTCGGAATCGCTCACTCATGAGCATGCCTTTACCGACGGCATGACAGAATCACTCACCGAAAGCCAAGAAAGTGCAGCGCCCGGCGGCTCCTCTGCCGAAGAAAGCCAAGCGAATAGCCGGATCGAATCCTCTGCCAAGAGCGAAGCCTTCACCGAGCCTTCAACAGAAGAAGATACCGAAGCGCAGACCGCGTGTCCAAGCCAAACCGAGTGTACGGAGCAAATGCCAAGCGAAGTACCGACCGAGGAAGGCGAAAGTGCGTCCGAATTGGTAAGTGAAACGCTTGACACGGATGCGAGCCTGACCGAAGAGCAGACCGAGCGCACGTCCGAAACGGCGACAGAGGCTTTGACCGAGCCTTCAAGCGAAAGCACGTCGCCCACCGAGCAAATGACCGAGCCTTCATCGGAAACACAGAGCCAAACGCAAGAGCAGGGCACGCAGAATCTTGAGAGCACTACGCAAGAAAGCGCAAGCGAAACCGAAACCGAAGCCGAGGAAGAGATTCCGATTGGCTCTTTGGATGAAGAGCTTGCAAGAGTGGGGATTGCGGGATACGATGCAAACAAGCTCGATCTGATCGCGCTTTACTACATGTTCTATTATATTGGCGGCTCTTTGCCCGACAACCGTCAAACGGCGACCTCAATCCGCGCCCTGTTTGACGAATATTTTGCAGGCGTTGACCAAAACGACATGGAAGCTATGACAACGGCTGTCATTCTTTGTTATCAGCAGGCGGTCGGTGATCGCTATGCCACCTATTTTGACAAAGAATCGTATGGCGAGCAGATGAGCGATCAGAATGCCGAGTTTGTGGGGATCGGTGTGTACGTCAGCTATGACATGCGCGAGAATCGCGTGCAGGTGCTTTCCGTATTCAAGGATACGCCCGCCTTTGAGGCAGGGATCTTGCCCGGCGATTATCTCGTATCGGTTGACGGCGTGGGGATCGAAGAGATCGGATATACCGAGCTTGTCAACCGCATTCGCGGCGAGGAGGACAGCTACGTGACGGTCGGTGTTCTGCGTGATGGCGAGGCTCTTTCCTTTACCATGCAGAGAAAAAAGGTTGAAAGCGTGAGCGTGAGCTACCGTCAGCTGGCGCAGGATCAAAGCATCGGTTACGTGAAGATCGAGCAATTTGATGCCAAAACCGCAGAGCAGTTCAAAAAGGCGATCGACGATCTGCTCTCGTGCGGTGTGGAGGGACTGATCTTTGATTTGCGCGGCAACCCCGGCGGCGAGGTCACGGCGATCAAAGAGGTGCTGGACTATCTCTTGCCCGACGGTAAGATCATCGTGCGTTTTCGGTATGATGAGAGCTATACCGGCGGTACGGCCGAAGAAATTTATATAGCGGAAGACGGTCACGAGGTGACCTTGCCGATGACTGTGCTTTGCGATAGCTATACGGCAAGTGCGGGCGAGCTTTTCACGTCGGCCCTGCGCGATCACGAAATGGCGACTGTCATCGGTGTGACAACTTACGGCAAGGGCACGGCGCAGGCATTGATCGAATTGCGTGACGGCACGGCATTCACCATTTCGACGGCACGCTATGATCCGCCCTCGGGCGAAAATTACGAAGGCGTGGGCATTACGCCGCACATTGTGGTTGAGCTCGATGAAGAAGCGGCGAAGATCAATGCCTTTCTGCGCGATGACGCCATCGACAATCAATTACAAGCGGCAGTTGCTGAAATTGACCGCTTGCGTGGGGAAAACCTACAATAAAAAAAGCGCTCCGATCTTCATTGATCGGAGCGTTTTGCGTTAAATCAATTGTTTTTTGCCGCTTGCTTTTGAAGAAACGCACGCAGTACGTTTGCCGATTTTTCAGCCGCCTCTGCAACGAAGGTCGGATAATCGACAGAGGCTTCTTCGTTGCCGTTATCCGAGATGGCGCGCAAAACGGCGCAGGGAATGCGGTTGACGTAGGCCACCTGTGCAATAGCCGCGCCCTCCATTTCGCATACAGAAGCATCGAAAAGCGAGACAATGCGGTCTTTTTTCTCGCGGTCGCAAATGAACTGGTCGCCGCTGGCAATGATGCCGCGGCGGTGGGGGTAGCCCAGCGTGTCCATGGCAAGGAAAAGCTCCTTTGTCAAGGCCTCGTCGCAAGGCAGATAGATCACGTTGATGCCCGAAATCAGGCCGACGGGATCGCCGAGCGGAGAGGTATCCATATCGTGCTGCACGAGCTTTGTGGCCAAAACGACCTCGCCGATCGAAAGCCCTTCGGCAATGCCGCCGCCCACACCCGTGTTGATGAGCGCATCAACCTCGTAGAGAACAGCCATGATCTCTGCCGCCATAGAGGCAAAGACCTTGCCGATGCCCGAGCGAACGAGAACGATCTGCACACCGTCGAGCGTTCCCTCATAGAAGGTCATACCCGAAATTTCCTTTGTGCTTGCAAGAGACATTGCGGCGCGCAGAGTGTCGATCTCCACCTCCATGGCGCCGATGATTCCTATTTTTTTCATTCTGTCAAAGCCTTTCCTTTTTGCTTTTACACCAATTCGCTTTCGCGATAAGTCATTTGCTCGGGTGTCCAGGTGCGAAGCACCTCGCGCATCTCACGTGCCATTTCTTTGGCATCGTGCAGGCTGTGCTCGAGATAATTGCCGCATTCAATGCGTGCGCAGCCGGGAATTTCGCCCTCGTAATCGGCGATGAAATCCAGCGTTTTTTGCATGAGAGACAGGGCTTTTTCGTGTGAAAGCGTGTCGCGCACGAGAAAGTAAAAGCCCGTGCGGCATCCCATCGGCCCGACGTAGATGATTTTCTCACCGTCCTCGGAATTGCGCGCGTAGGTGGCAAACAAATGCTCGAAGGTGTGAATGCCCGCATTGGAGAGATAATCTCCGCCGTTCGGCGTTTTCATGCGGATATCGTAGGTGACTACGTCACCGTCAATGCGCGAGATGAACATACCGCGCGTGACAAGATCGTGATTGACCGAGAAGCTTGCAATTTTTTTCATGGGCCTTCAATCCTCCGATCGCTCTGCCAGACGGTTAACGTGAGCGTTATAAAAGCCCTTCCAGTCGCCTGCGTCCATCGCATCGCGGATCTTTTGCATCAGCTCGTTGTAGAAATAAAGGTTGTGCAATACGCAAAGGCGCATGCCGAGTGCTTCGCGCGCCTTGAAAAGATGGCGGATATAGGCACGGCTGTAGCTGCGGCAAGCAGGGCCGGAGCAATGCTTGTCGATTGGCCGTTCGTCTGCAAAATACTTTTCGTTATTGATGTTCATTTTGCCGTGCCAGGTGAAGAGATTGCCATGCCGTGCGTTACGGCTGGGCATCACGCAGTCGAAGAAATCAACGCCGCGGTTGACTGCCTCCAGAATGTTCTGCGGTGTGCCGACACCCATCAGATAGCGAGGCTTGTCCTTGGGCATATACGGCTCAACCGTTTCGATGATATGGTACATGACCTCGGCCTCCTCGCCCACGGCAAGACCGCCGATGGCATAGCCGTCAAGGTCAAATTCTGCAGTGCGCTTCATGTTTTCGATGCGCAAATCGTCAAAGGTACTGCCTTGGTTGATGCCGAAAAGCATTTGCTTTTTGTTGATGGTGCTTTCCATCGCATTCAGGCGGCGCAGCTCGTCTTGACTCCTTTTCAGCCAACGGATGGTGCGCTCGCTCGATGCTTTGGCATAGGCGTAAGGGGCAGGGTTTTCCACGCATTCGTCGAAGGCCATGGCAATGGTAGAGGCAATATGCGATTGAATCCGCATGCTTTCCTCCGGCCCCATGAAAATGCGCTTGCCGTCCATGTGCGAGTTGAACCACACACCCTCCTCGGTGATCTTACGGAGCTTGGCCAGCGAAAACACCTGGAATCCGCCGCTGTCTGTCAGAATGGGCTTGTCCCAATTAAAGAATTTATGCAACCCTCCCAAGCGGTAGATCAGATCATCACCGGGGCGGATGTGCAAATGATAGGTGTTGGAGAGCTCGACCTGACAGCCGATTTCGCGCAGATCGTCGGTTGAAACACCGCCCTTGATAGCGGCAGACGTACCGACGTTCATGAATACGGGCGTTTCGATTGTGCCGTGCACGGTTTCCATGCGGCCGCGGCGTGCGTTGCCCTCTTGCTTTAATACTTTGAACATAGCTTATTCCTTTGAAATGATTTCGTCAGATGCGGTTAAAGCGGCGGTCAAGCTCGCTTTTTTTCAGCGTAAATGCGATCGGTCTGCCGTGCGGACAAACCGTGACGTCGGGCATGGCAAGCACCTGACGGCAGAGCCAATCAATATCGGCATCGTCATAGGTGCGTCCGCCCTTGATGGCTGCCTTACAAGCCACCTGATAAAGCGCGCGCTCGGCGCGGATGTCTGCGGTCAGGGCAGGATTGCCCGTGCCCTCGGCAAGCTCCGCCGCCATAGAAACCGTGAGTGATTCGGCATCGCGTGGGCTGATAGCATTCGGGATAGCGGTCAGAATGACCGTGTTGCCCGATCCCTCGTGAAATTCAAAGCCGACCGAGGCAAATACCTCACGGTGCTCGCAGGCCGCGCCGAATTCTTCGGGGGTAAGCCGTACGGAAAGGGGCACCAAAAGTGCTTGAGAAGCGCAGGCGGTCGCGCGCTTTCTTTTCAGATCCTCAAAAAGAATGCGCTCGTGCGCGGCATGCTGGTCGATGATAAGGCATTCGCTTTGATTCTCGCCAAGCTCCAGAATGATATAGCAACGGAAAAGCGTGCCGACAATGCGGTAGGAGGGAAGAGATGCTTCTTTTTCGCTTTCCGTCGGCGGAAGAATCTCGTCTTCCTTCGCCTGCACAGACGGCGCGGCGGTAGTGATTTTTGCTTCTTCTTTCTGATCGGAAGGCGTGAAAGGAGATACTTCTTTCGAAGCGTGCTCCAAACGAGTTTTCTCCTGCCTTGGCAGGCCAGAAGTCGGTGCAGATACGGTTTGGATAGGATTTACGCGCACGGGGCTTTCTTCCATCGCACGGAATTGCTTGGCAAGATCAAGAATGCGCAGGCTCTCGTCGGGAGAAAGCGTGGACGGCTTGGCCGTCGGCTCTGCACGCAGTGTTTTGGGAAGAGACGGCGTGTTGCCTGCCTTTTCTTTGGCTTCTGCGCGGGGTGACACTTGATTTTGCGCGCGGTTTTCCTTGAAGGTCAGGGCAGGGCGGCTCGTATTTTCCTCAAGTGCGGCTCGGACGGCATAGTAAACCGATTCGAAGATCAGCTTTTCGTCCGAGAATTTGATCTCAAGCTTGGTCGGGTGGACGTTGACGTCCACGGCGGAGGGATCGACCGTGATAAAAATGGCGGCGATCGGGAATTTTTCGGGGGCCACGTAGGAAACGAAGGCGCGCTCGAGCGCCGCCATGACCGTGCGGCTCTTGATGTATCGGCCGTTCAAAAAGAAGTTTTGCGCGTTGCGGTTGCCGCGCACGGCATCACTGCGTCCGACAAAGCCGTGCACACGCACGCCGAGACTGCCGCCCTCAATGGCGATCAGGCGGGAAGAAACGTCTTTGCCGAGTAATGCGTGGAGGGTGTGCAAAAGCACGCCATCACCCTGCGTTTTGAATTTGACCTGATCCTGGTTGATGAACGTGAAGGCAATTTCGGGGTGGGACATGGCGATCTTTTCGGCAACGGCGGCAATGGATTGTGCTTCGGTTGTATCCTTTTTCAGGAATTTCCGTCTGGCAGGAATCCGTGCGAAAAGGTTCTCGATGAGCATCACCGTGCCGTCGGCGCAGCCAACCTCCTCAATGCCCAGAATGCGGCCGTCGGAGGCGGTCAATACGTGCCCATATTCGTCTTCCTTGCGCTTGGAGATGATGTGCATATCCGAGACGGCGGCAATGGCGGCCAAGGCTTCACCGCGGAAGCCGAGCGTGCCGATGCGGGCAAGATCGTCGGCTGAACGGATCTTGCTCGTGGCGTGCCGCTTGATGGCGGTGGGCAGATCCTCTTCGCTCATGCCGCAGCCGTTATCGGTCACGCGGATCATGCCGATACCGCCTGCGCGGATCTCCAGTGTGACGGCACTTGCACCTGCGTCAATGGCATTTTCAAGCAATTCTTTGACAACAGAGGAGGGGCGGTCAACCACTTCGCCTGCGGCAATCAGGTTGGCAACCTCGATATCGAGCAACTGAATCTTGCCCATAAGCATACCTCTCTTTTCTTTCGGCTTGACCGTATCAGCTACGGTCAAGCATGGTCTTTAATGAGTAAACGAGATTGAGTGCCTCAATCGGTGTCAGCGTATTGACGTCAACGGCGCGGATCTTGTCGGCGGCCTCGGCTTCAATACCGCTTGAGACCTCGTCGGCCAGCCCTGCAAATAAGCCGTCTTCCTCATGCTTGACGGTGGGAATCGGCGCTTTCAAGCCGCTTTCCTCAATCTCGGAAAGGATCTCGCGCGCACGGCGCACAACGGCATCGGGCACGCCTGCCAGCTTGGCAACCTCAATACCGAAGCTGTCGTCGGTCGCACCGCGCACAATGCGTCGAAGGAAGGTGACCGAATCACCGCGCTTTTTCGCGGCGATATGGTAATTGACTACACCCTCGAGCTTGTCCTCAAGGACGGTCAGCTCATGATAGTGAGTGGCGAACAAGGTCTTTGCACCGATCTTTTTGCTGTGTGTGTATTCGATCACGGCACGGGCAATGCTCATGCCGTCGTAAGTGCTTGTGCCGCGGCCGACCTCGTCATAGATGATGAGCGAGCGCTTGGTCGCGTTTTTGAGAATGTAGGAGACCTCGGTCATTTCCAGCATGAAGGTGGATTGCCCCGAAGCCAGATCGTCGGACGCGCCCACGCGTGTGAAAAGCTTATCCACAATGCCGATCTTTGCCGATGCGGCGGGCACGAAGGAGCCGATCTGCGCCATCAGCGTGATGAGTGCCACCTGGCGCATATAGGTGGATTTACCTGCCATGTTGGGGCCTGTGATCAGCATCAGACGGTTGCGTTCGGTATCGAGGGCTGTATCGTTCGGAACGAAATAGGCATCGGTGACGAATTTTTCTACCACGGGATGGCGGCCGTCGCGAATGACGATCTGCGAATCGGTATCGATCTCGGGCATCACGTAACGGTTGTCGGCGGCCACGGTGGCAAAGGAAAGGAAGACGTCAAGCTCGGCCAGCACCGACGCCGTTGCCTGAATTTGGTTGGCGGCATCCACAACCATATGGCGCAGCTCCTCGAAGAGCTGGTATTCCAGCGCATCCAGCTTGTCACGCGCGCCGAGAATGGTCGATTCAATTTCCTTCAGCTCCTGCGTGATAAAGCGCTCGCAGTTGGTGAGTGTCTGGCGGCGGATATAGCGGTCGGGCACCATGTGCAGATAGGATTTTGTGACCTCGATATAATAACCGAAGACCTTGTTATCGCTGACGCGGAGATTCTTGATGCCCGTCAGCTCGCGCTCCTGCTCCTCGATACTGCGGATCCAGGCGGCGCTGTCCTCCTTGATTGAGCGAAGGTAGTCAACGTCGTGGTTGTAGCCTTCGCGGATCATGCCACCCTCGCGTACGGTCAGAGGTGCTTTTTCGTCGATGGCACGGCAAAGCGTGTCAGAAAGCTCGGAGAGCGGATCAAGACGGTCGCGCAGCGCGGCAATCTCTTTGCGGTCAAATTCGCGCAGAATCGAGAGAATGGCGGGAATCTCACCAAGACTCTGACCGATGGCCAGAAGGTCCTTGGCGTTGGCTGTTCCGTAAACTGCTTTAGCTGTCAGTCTTTCAAGGTCGAGAATGTGCGAAAGCGAGGCGCGCAGCTCCTCGCGTGCAAGATAAGCGTCAAAAAAGGCGGAAACTGCGGCCTGGCGACGCAGAATCGGCGCGGGGTGCAGAAGCGGCTTTGCGATCCATTCGCGCAGCTTGCGCGCACCCATCGAGGTTTCGGTCTTATCAAGCACCCACAGAAGTGAGCCCTTTCTGTCCTTGTTGCGCATGGTTTCAAGAAGCTCAAGGTTGCGGCGGGTGTTGAAATCAATATCCATGAACTGTCCGTCATCATAGCGGACAAGCTCACGCGCAAACGCACCGCACATCTGTGTTTCGCGAATGTAGGAAAGAAGTGCACCGATGGCACAGATCGCGGGGGCTTCGTCCTCCGAAAAGAGACCGCGCTCGTGGGGAAAGGTCTCGTTGACGGCGGCAAGCGCTTGCGCTTTTTCAAAGCGGTCGGCATCGCCTGCCGTGATCATGGTGTTGTAGCGTTCAATCAAGGGGCGGAAGGTCTCTTCCGCATTTCTTTGCGTCAGATTGCAAAGAAGCTCGCGAGGCGCGTAGGTGCCAAGCTCATCGAGCAAGCGGTTCTCGCGGTCGCCGCCCGAAAGATAGGTGGCACTCACCTGGCCTGTCGAAACGTCGGCAAAGGCGATGCCGTCACCGTGGCTTGAACGGCAAACGGCGGCCAGATAGTTATTGCGGCTTTCCTCCAGCAGGCTGCCGTCCGTGATGGTACCGGGGGTGACCACGCGCACGATCTCACGGCGCACGAGCCCTTTGGCACTGGCAGGATCCTCGGTTTGCTCGCAAACCGCCACCTTGTGCCCGATCTCCACCAAGCGTCCGATGTAAAGATCGGACTTGTGGAAGGGCACGCCGCACATGGCGGCACGGCATCCGTCGCCGCAGTCGCGTCCCGTCAGCGTCAGCTCGAGCTCGCGGGAAACCGTGACAGCGTCCTCGAAGAACATTTCAAAGAAATCGCCCAAGCGGTAGAGAAGGATAAAATCGGGGTATTTTTCTTTGATTTCAAGGTATTGCGCCATCATCGGCGAGGGATTTTTGAGATCGCATGCACGTTCGATCGTGAGCTGCTCGCGTTCATTCGTCTTTGACATTCTCTTGATCCTTGTCTTTTATAAAGTCTTTTGATAAAATGCTATATTTTTCAGTGTCCGCCGCAGTTCTGGCCGCACGAGGAGCAGTCATGCGTGCAGGGACGTTCGCCAAACGCATAGAAGGAGATTTCGGAATTGACCTCTGCCATGAGCTTGGAAAGTGCCTTTTGCGCTTCCATGAAGCCCGTATACGCCTCGTGCTTCATCACGATCTCGTAAAGCTCGTCCGTGCGCTGTCTGACACTTTCAACGAATGCCTGATTCTGCTCGTTCAGGTCTTTTTTGAATTCCTCGCCGAGTGCGGCGCGCAGGGCATTGTATTCCTGCATGGCGGCGCGGAGCTCGGTATCCTGCTCGTAGGCGGTTTTTGCTTTGTTCAGGTTTTGCACAACCTCATGCTGTGCGAGTGCTTCGCCAAGTGCTTTGGCTTGTTCGAGAACTGTCATTTTTTTGATTCCTTTCTTTTTGGGGATATATCAGACGATTGTGCCGTAAAGCACAAAGGCCTCGGCACGGTCAATGCGTACGTTTATAAAAGAGCCGATCAGCGAGGCATCTCCCTTGAAATGCACGAGCTTGTTCGTGTCGGTTCTGCCTGTCAGCGTGTTTGCACTGCCCGCCTTTTGTCCGTCGGCAAGCACGCGCAAGGTGCATTTTTCGTAGGCCTTGGCCTTCTTTGCCGAGATTTCGTCCTGTAAGGCGAGCAAGCGGTCAAAGCGTTCGTGCTTGACCTTTTCGTCGATCTGCTCCTGCATTTCGGCGGCGGGAGTGCCCTTGCGAGGCGAATACAAAAAGGCATACACCATATCGTATTCCACACGCTTCAGTACGGCCAAGGTCGCTTCAAAATCCTCTTCGGTCTCACCCGGAAATCCGACGATGATATCGGTGGTCAAGGCGGCGTCGGGTAAGTCGGCACGGAAGCGCGTGACCGTATCCATGTAGCGGTTAAGATCATAATGGCGGTTCATTTTCGCAAGGATTCTGTCACTGCCCGATTGCAAGGGTAAGTGCAGGTGCGGCGCGATATGCTTGCCCTCCCTCATCACGCGGATAAGATCGGGATCGGCGTCCTTCGGGTGGCTGGTCATGAAGCGCAGAAGAAAATCGCCTTCTATGCGGTCAAGCCGCTCAAGAAGCTCGGGGAAACGGCAATCGCCGTGATAGGAATTGACGTTCTGACCGAGCAGGGTGATATCGTGACAGCCGTTTTCGACGAGCGTGCGCACTTCATTTTCAATTTCATGCGCGCTGCGGCTGCGTTCGCGCAAGCGCACGTAGGGCACGATGCAGTAGGAGCAGAAATTGTTGCATCCGTACATGATGCTTACCCATGCGCGGAAGCTCTCCTTGTGCACAACGGGAAGCTCGCGCACGTCGGGACATTCGAGCGGATCGCCGCTGTCGGGCAAGAAATAACGGCGGCCGCCTTCCAGCACCGCCAAAACGGCGGAGGGGAGCAAGTGGATCCGCGAGGGGGTGAGCGTGAAATCAACGTACGGATAGCATCTTTTAAGCTGCTCCGTGCGATGCGCTTGGGCGGTCATACAGCCCACAACGCCAAGAATGCAGTCGGGATGCTCTTTTTTATGCTTCTTGAAGGAGCCGATCTTGGAAAGTGCTTTTTGCTCGGCGTGCTCACGAATGGCACAGGTATTGACCAGAATCAGCGAGGCCTCGGCGGGATCGTCGGTTTGAGAATATCCCATCTCGAGTGCCATGCCCAGAAGCTTTTCGCTGTCCGCTTCGTTTTGCTGACAGCCGAAGGTCATGATGAAAACCCTTTGCTTGCGGTTTTCCGTATAAGCGCGCACCCTTTCGTAGACGGCGGGTGTGTCGGCCGTTGGCAATTGATTCATGAAAAACCTTTCTTTGGGGAGCTTTTGATACAGAATGAATGGCTTTAAGTTTTAATAGATTATATAATTATACTATAGATGCGACGGCTTGTCAACCGCTTTTGCAAGAAACGCGTCATGAGCGTGCGGCGAGTATACGGCGCACCTCCTTCTCAACCTCGGGGGTGAGAAGGGCAGAGAGAGGCCTACCCTCTTCGATCAGATCCCTGACCGCATGCGAGCTTGTCTCGCGAAAGGAAGGATCGCAGGGGAGCAGGAAGGTATCGAGATCGCATTTGGTTTTGTGATGGTCGGCCATTGGCAGCTCGTAATCGAAATCAACGGCATCACGCACACCCTTCAAGAGAAGCGAAATGCCGTTTCTTGCGGCATAATCAGCCACAAGTCCGCTGTCTGCACCGACTTTGACGCGCTTTTCGTCGGCAAAGGCGACCTTGAGAAGAGCGAGACGCTCCTCTGCGGAAAAAAGCGTTTTTTTGTGGGGATTGATGAAGACGACGACGTGCACTTCGTCAAAGTGGAGAAGTGCGCGGCGGACAACGTCAATATGTCCGCGCGTGATCGGATCGTAGCTGCCGGGCAAAAGAACCTTTTTCATGATATTTTCCATCGCTTTCCCGTCGGGAAAGCTCCTTTTTGATTCAGTCTTGGTTTTGCGGCGCGTAGGTCATGATATGGATATGGGAAGGGCCGTAGGTCTTGTGGCGGATATCCGTGAAAAGGGCGGCCAATTCTTCGTGGTTTTCAAAGGGGGCATCTGCACCGCTTTCGGCCACGATGATCGCGCCGCGGCGGAGCATGTCCGCACGCACAAGTCGGTCAATGGCATCGGAAACCGCGCCGAGCGCATAGGGCGGATCAATAAAGACGAGGTCAAACGAATCGCGGCGGGCGGCCTTGCGGATATAGTTTCTGTAGTCCGAGGTGAGAAACCGCGATCGGGAAAAGAAATCGGTGGCTTGCGCGTTTTGCTTGATGACGGTGATCGCATCGTTCGAGGCATCGACGAACATTGCACTTTTCGCACCGCGCGAAAGCGCTTCAAGGCCGAGCTGACCGCAGCCTGCGAAGAGATCGAGGACGGTACGGTCCTCAAGGTCGAACTGAATGGCCGAGAAGATGGCTTCCTTCATGCGCTCGGAGGTCGGGCGCGTGGCATCTCCCTCAAGCGTTTTCAAGCGTTTGCCCTTGGCTGTTCCTGTGATAATACGCATAAAAATCAATCATCCTTTCTTTTGTGCGGGCGGCCTTTTATCGGCTTTCTTCGGGGTGAAGAAAACGGTAAACGGTTTCGGCATCCGTCCGTGTGATGCCCCGCACCTCGTAAAGCGAGCCGAGCGGAGCTTCCTTCATACGCTTGAGACTGCCGTAGGCGGCATAAAGCTTGGCGGCCTTGGCACGGCCGATGCCGTGCAGATTCTCAAGCGGCGATTTTTTGAGAGTTTTGCGCTTGGCGGCATTCATGCGCGATACGGCAAAGCGGTGCGCCTCCTCCTGGATTTTATAGATCAGAGTGAAGACCGACTGCTCCTTGATGATCTGAATTTCGTTTTTGCCGTCGGTCAGCACGCGCGTGCGGTGAAAATCGTCCTTGACCATGCCGAACAGGGGGATATCAATACCCTTTTCCTCGAAAAGCGCACGGACGGTATGCACGTGACCAACGCCGCCGTCAAGCAAAATCAGGTCGGGAACCTCGGTGAAGGAGGGAGTGCCGTCTCCAAAATGCTCGGTACGGCGGTCAAGTGCTTCGCGCATGGAAGAATAGTCGTCAGCGCGGTCACGCTCAATGCGGAAGAAACGGTAGTGAGAGGGGGTGAGCTTTCCCTTCAGACAGACAGCCATGGAAGCGGTGATTTGCTCGTTGCCCCAGTTGGAGATATCGTAGGCTTCAATGCGGTCGGGAACCGTTTCAAGGCCGAGAAGTGAGGCAAGCTTGACCAGCGTTTCATCGTCGCGTAAGGCGTCGGCTTCATAGCGTGCGGCACGTTCGCGTGCGTTTTTTTGTGCCATGTCGCAAAGGGCGCGTCCCTTGCCGCGCTCAGGGGTACGGACACTGATGCGGCGGGAGGCTTCTGCCGTCAGTGCATCGGCGAGCATCTCACGGTCCTCCTCCGAGCAGGAAAATCCAAGCAGAATTTCACGGGGAATATCGGCGTTTTCCTTGTAGTGACCGTGCAAAAAGGAAAGAACGGTATCGCCGTCCGACATTTCGTTCGGATTGAAAAGAAAATCGTTTTTGGATTGCAACTTGCCTTCGCGGATCGAAAGGCAGGAAAGCACCGATACCGCTTCGCCCTCAAAAAGGGCAAGCGCATCAGCGTTCAAGGAAGCTTCACCCACCACCTTTTGCTTGTCGGTCAAGCGGCGGAGTGCTTCGAGCGAATCGCGGTAATAGGCGGCAAACTCAAAGTTTTCGGCTTCGGCCTCTGTGCGCATGCGCTCTTCAAGATGCGCGGCGGCGGCAGAGGTGCGGCCGGATAGCACCTGCTCCGCATTTTTGATGGCGGTGAGATAGCTTTCGCGGGAAACATCTCCCGTACAAGGCGCAATGCAGCGCCCCATCTGTCGATAAAGGCAGGGGCGGTCGCGCCCGATATCCTCGGGAAAACGGCGGCGGCAGGTGGGAAGTCCGAATAGGCGCGTCACGGTATCCAAAACGCTTCTGGCGGTGGCCATACCGCTGTACGGCCCAAAATATTTGCCGCCGTCGCTTTTTCTGTCACGCGTGATGATGAGGCGCGGATACTCACCTGTTGTGATCTTGAGATAGGGATAGGATTTGGCATCCTTGAGCTTGATATTGTATTTCGGCGAGTGCTTTTTGATCAGAAGATTTTCAAGCGTCAGCGCTTCAATTTCGCTTTCGCAGAGAATGTAATCAAAGTCCTGCACGTGCGAAACCATGCGCGCGGTTTTGATGGCCATATCCTGGCGGGAAAAGTAGGAGCTGACGCGGTTTTTGAGGCGGCGCGATTTGCCGACGTAAATGATGGTGCCGTCCTCGCTTTTCATCAGGTAAACACCCGGGCAAAGCGGCAACGAATTGGCTTTTTCGCGCAGAGAGTCAAGACGTTTTTCGGTCACTTTCATTCTCCTTTCTTTTCTTCAAATTATTATAGCACAAAAAGCGTTTTTTGTCAACTTGAAGAATGTGGAGAAGGAGAGACCGTATAAGGCGCTTTCAAAGAAAAAACCGCCCGAGAAACCGGGCGGTAAAAATCATCAAAAGCCAGCTGTCTTATTCGGTGAAATCCGAATCAATGAGTGCGGCCAAGCCGTCAAGCGCTTCGGCTTCGTCATCGCCGTCAGCAATCAGCTTGACAGTCATTCCCTGAACGATACCGAGAGAAAGAACACCCAAAAGGCTCTTGGCATTCACGCGGCGGTCTTCCTTTTCAACCCAGATGGAACAACGGTAGGAGTTTGCCTTCTGGATGAAGTATGTAGCCGGTCTTGCGTGCAGACCGACATTATTACGGATGGTCACATTGCGAAACGTCATGAAAAATCACCATGTCCTTTCTTCGCGGAGCTTTGTCCGCGCGCCTATGGCGCATAAATTCTGAAATCTGTTGAGCTTGCATTGGCCAAAAGGCCGAACAAAAAGAATTATATAACCATTGTATCAAAAGTTTCGCGCAAAATCAAGCATTTTTCTCAAAACTTTTGCGAATTTGTCATTTTGACGAAAAATGGTGAACATTTAGCACAAGTATTGTGACATTCAACCCATTCATTTGTGCAGAAATGCTCTGATTTGCCGTGATGTGCCGCTGACCGTTTGCAAAAAAACCGTTTTCCGTGAAGCTTCCCTCGGCAATGAACGTGCCGCGCACCTCGTAATGGGCATTGGACGGCAAGTAGGCAACCGTGCCGTCCGCACGCAAGGCCTCGGTATAGGCGGGGCGGATCTCGGGCGGCTCTTCGACGTATCCGAGCAGGGAATCTGTGTCTGCAAAGGAAAGCTCCTTTGCACGTGCAAGTGTTTCGGCACGCGCCTTGGAGGACGTTTGCAGCGTGTACGTGACGGCGGCCTTTTCTCCGTCACCCGTCAAAGGTGAATCCGAAAGCGTGCGGTAGCGCACGTATACGAGCAAAATACCGATCGCCAGTGCGAAGAGCAGCAGACGGTCGTAAGACGAAAGCCTTCTTTTTTTCATGAAGAGGCCTCGCTTTCATAGATCGCCGTGCATTCGCCGATCCCCGTGAATGAGGCAGTGAAAAAATGAACGGTCGCGCCCTCGAAAAGCTCGAACGAGCCGAGGCGGTAGCCGTGACGGTGCTCGGTTCCGTGCGCGCGCACGATGACCGAGGCATCGCGAAAATACGGATGCGGCACCTCCACCATACGGTCACGCGTTGAAGAATAGGTTTCGGTCATGTGTGGGGTGAAGGAAAGGGAATCGACCGTGCCGATCCTGCTTTTGCTGACCGAGTCTGTGACGCGTGCGCCGCGCACAAGCGAGGAAAGAACCTCAGGGTGCAGCTTTTTCAGCTGCACGGTGTAAAGAATGTCGGTCTCGCTTTCCTTTGCTTCGCAGTGGTGAAGAGGAAAAACAATAAAAAATGAGAGGATAAAAAGAGGCAGAAAAAGATTTTTCAGCGTCTTGATTGCTTTTTTTGACATGACAAGCACTCCTTACGGAAATTGCCGAGGCTTGTCAAAGCGGTTATTTTTTGAAGCGGATATCCGCGCTCGCGTGCTCCTCGGAATCCGACGAGAAATCAAGGCTTCTCACGTGATCCTCCGCCTGACGGCGTGCACAGGCAACGATCATGCCGACCAAAAGGAAGAAGAGGAAGACGAGGCGGGGATTGTAGAAGATATAGTCGGTCATGCTCTGGAAGACCGCGCCGATCACGGCGGTAAAGGCGGCAATCTGCAGAAGACGCAGATCGCTTGTGCCGCGGCAGATCGGACGGGTAAAGGTGATCACGGCCAAGACGGCGATCAAGAGCATCAAAACCAGCGGTGCGAAAATGCCAAGCTCAATGCCCATCTCGAGAAAGAGATTGTGTGCGTGGGCAACCGTTTCGGTGCCGGGCAACGCGTAATAAGGGAAGGCATGGGCAAAGGATACGGTTCCCGCGCCGACACCTGCCAGAAAATGGTCTGAAAAGAGAGCAAACGCGCCCTTCCACGTGGAGATGCGGTAAGCAATCGAGGTGTCCTGCAAATTGCCGATCGAGGCAAAGCGGTATTGGATCGCCGAATCGGGCAAGAAGAGAAGCACGAACGGAATCACCGCGAGAATGATCAAAAGCACCGTGGGTCTCCGACGGAATGCCAGAACCACAAAAAGAAGAAATGCGACGATAGCACCCACCCACGCGCCGCGCGACCAGGTGTAGATCAGGGCGATCACGGTCAAGCCGAGCGGGAACAGCGCGAAAAAGCGCGAATACAGCCGCTTGGCGGCGGTCAAAAGATACAGACACAGCGGGAAAAGAAGGAGCAGATAGAGCGCGAAAACGTTCGGGCCATCGCGGAAGAAGGAGCTGACACGGCCGTTGATATAGCCGAGCGCCGCGTGATCAAGACTGTCCTGAAAGCGTGGGAGTGCGAAATGCTGGTAAATCCCCACGATGGCGGAAATGACCCCCGACGTGAGAAGGGCGGCAACCGTGTGATGCAGAACACGGCGGTCGCGCAAAAGATTGGCGGCAGGGAAATACACGAAAATGAAGAGTGCGTAAAGCGCACCGTGACTTCTGTAAAAGCCCGAGCCGAGTGCGTGAATGCCGCCAAGAAGATACAAGCCCGCCAAAATGAAGACCAGCGCGTCGGGCAAGGTGAAGGTGAAGGTTCGTTTGTGGCGGAGCACCTTGCAGGAAAAGGCAACGATGAGCAAAAGCGTCAGTCCGCCGAGAATGGTTGAAGGATGTTTGAAAAACGAAAGCCAGGGAATGATCAGAGCCGCTATGACAAGACAACATTCGGGTGCGGCAAATGCGGAGCACACGAATGCCAGCAGTAGCAGTATGCCCAGAATCCATACAGGTGATACGAAAAGCGACAGAAAAGATAGCGCAATACCGAAAACAAAGGCGAAAAAGGTCAGAACGTATCGCGTTTTGCGGCCAAACGGTTCTTCGGTCATGCGCAGCTTTTTCATGAGCAAAAGATCGCAGAGAAAGAAGGTGAGCAAGCGGCTGCCCGAAAGCAGGGAAGAGATCGGCATGCCGAAGGGCACAAGAGACAGTCCGAGAACAAGCGCGACTGTGGCCGAAACAAACGCAGAAATCGGAAAATCAGCCGTTTTGAAGATGCGGTCGCCAAAAAGGCAAAGGAGGAGCAAGGCAAGACCGAACGAAACCAAAAAGACGTCGAGCACCCGCGAAGGAATCCGATAGATGATGCGGTTGGGTGTTTTGTGAACACGGCGGCGGCGCGTTGCTTTTTTTCCGGTTTTCACCGGCTCCTCCGGCGCGTTGCCACTGTTATGAAGAAAGCTTGTGATAAATTGATCGCCGAGCAACAGCTTGGAAAAGACAAAGGAGGTCATTTTTCCGTAAGGCTGCTTTGCGGCGGGGGCGCGCTTTTCTTTCGGCGTGTCCGTACTGCTTGCGGGCACGTTTGGCGCGATGTTCGCATGCTCGGGATCCGTATGCGGAACGTGAGGAGCACTCATGGCACTTCTCCTTTCAAAAGTAAGCGTCGATACGCTTGTGAGATGTTTTTATTGGGAAGGATTGGCAGAGTCCGCCTTTTTTCTCCGCTTTTTCTTGGGCGGCGGCGGGGGATTGGCGATCATGTAGGCTTCATAAAGATCGGGACGGCGCTCGCGCGTCAGTTCAAGCGAACGCTCCAGTCTCCATGCGGCAATGGCTGCATGGTTGCCCGATGTCAGAACCGCGGGCACCTCGCGTTCCATGAAGATCGGCGGACGGGTATATTGCGGGTATTCGAGAAGTCCGCCCGCAATGCTTTCCTCTTCGTGACAAAGCGGGGAGGAAAGAACGCCCGGTAATAGCCGTGCCACCGCATCGACGAGAATGCAGGCGGGCAGCTCGCCGCCTGTCAGTACGTAATCGCCAATCGAGATTTCTTCGCAGTCAAGCTCGTCTAATACCCGCAAAGGAGCACGAGTCGGTCGCATTCGGCAAGCTCTTTGGCAATGGTCTGCGTGAAATGTCTGCCCTTGGGGGAGAGATAGATCACACGGCGTCTTTCACCCTCGGGGGCGTTTTGGGTGATCGCACGGTAGCAGTCATAGATTGGGGGGGCGGCCATGACCATGCCGTAGCCGCCGCCATAGGGAGTATCGTCAACGTTGCGGTGCTTGTTTTTGCTGTAGGCACGGATGTCGTGGCAAGCAACCTCAAAGAACCCCGCTTCGCGCGCACGGCCGATCACGCTTTCCGAGAGAATGCGGTCAACCATGTCGGGAAAAAGCGTCATAATATCAAATTTCATGAGAAAAATCCTTCAATCGGTGTGATCAGCAGTCCTTTTTCCGCATCTGCCGAGTGGATAAACGCGGGCACGTCGGGCAAAAGCACCTCGCTGCCGTCCTCTGTCTTGATCACGAAGAGATTGGCGGCAGGGGATTCCTGCACGTCGGCAACCCTTCCGTAAACGCGTCCCGTATCCGCATCGGTCACGGGAAGACCGATCAGATCCGAAAGAAAAACGGCATTTTCGTCAATGGGAATGTCCTCGCGGCTTGCAAAAAGCTCGCGGTTTTTGAAATCAATGGCGGTATCAAGCGAATCAATGCCTTCAAGCTCAAGCAGCATCATGCGTCCGAAGCGAACCGTACGGCGCACGGTATAGGGCAAAAAATTTTCACCTTTTTTCAAATAGAGCGTTTTGATTGCGGCAAAAACGTCAGAGGAATCGCAGTAGTGCTCGACCTTCAAGGCACCGCGCACACCGTGCGTGTTGATGACTTTTCCGCACAAAAGATGTTTTTGTTTCATAGTTTCCTCTTGTAGGTATTCTTATTCGGCTTTTGACCGTCGAATCAGTCATTTCACTATAGATATAATATTATAACACAAAAAAGAACGCTTGTCAATCTTCTTCATCGCGCGTTGTTTTAAACAGAAACTCGATGATAGAAGCCTTTGTACGCACGGCGTGCGGCGAGATCGAAAATCCTTATACTTACGATGATGAATGAATGCTTTATAAAACCGTTTTGCGTGCTTGCGGTGCTTTATAACTCTTCTGCCTTTATTTGGCCTCTTGACTT
>JAFVXT010000027.1 GCA_017501005.1 Clostridia bacterium | reverse complement strand
CTCGGGCAGATAAGATTCGTCGATATCGTCAATCAATGCAAGAGACGCAAGCATCGCTTCAGCCTTTTCCTTATGCGGATCATTTTCGCTGATCTCCGCAAGAAGAGGCAAAAGATGCGGTCTCAAGATAGAAATTTCATAATCGATTGCCGTATTGAAGGTCGCGTCGCAAGCAGGTGCATATGGAAGAATATTCCTGATCTCATTTTCTCTTACACTTTCCCATAAAAAGAAAGTGAATTCGGGTGTGGCGCCGCGGAAGCGGTGATCGCGTACCAAACGGCGGAAAAAGCGAATCTCTTCCGGGGCAAACACGGATTCGCCAACCTTGATCGGCGTTTCCACCGAAACGAAGATACTGCGAAAAGGATGTCCCAAAAACAAAGAGGTCACCTCGGGATAAACCGCCTGGATTCCTTCAAAAAGGAAAACCGCACGGTCATCAGATTCGATGGTACGAAAGCCGTTCCGTCGGCCTTCCTTAAAATCAAAAATCGGCAAAGCAACACGGCCGCCCGCAAGGATTTCCGAGGCACAGCGTGCAAGCTCGTCAAGGTCGATGGCGGCGGGTGAATCGAAATCGATTGCACCTCCGCGCGCACGCGCGTTCAGGTCAAGCTGCTCTCTATCCAGAAAGAAATCATCAAAAGAAATGACCTGCACGTGCTTTCCGCGTTCGGCAAGCTCGGAAACGAGCTTATTTGCCATGGTCGTTTTACCTGCGCACGTAGGGCCTGCAAGCAAAAGTATTCTTGGAAAATGGCCATCAAGAATTTCGGCAACCTTGAAATCAAGTGCTTGCTCGAAATTCTTTTCGACCGAAAGCACGTATTCACGTTTTTCATTTTCGGAAGCAAAGCGCGAAATAGCTTGTTTCATGTCGATTCCTTTCCGATGCCGCCATCGAAGATGCGTTTATCCTTCGTTTTTCAGCAAAGCTGCTTTGACCTTATCCGCAAAAGAAGGTATGCCGCGTTCAGGATCTCCCTTGCGGATGAGTTCGGCATCTCTTAAATATTCATATGGATATTTTGGCATAAATATGCGCTCTATCTGCTGTTTAGCGCTATCCTCATGTATGTGTCTGACGATCTTGGTCACAGCACCTGCGCCAACGGCAAAAATGCTGTGAAGCTCGCCCATCATGAAGATATTATACATACCCTCTGCGCCGTCAAGGGCATAGCCGACGTTTTCAAGATTGCCGACCGTATTCTTCTGACGGTACATATAATAGGGCTTATACCCTGCCAGCTTGGTTTTCAGCTGGGAATATTCAACGCACTGCGCGGCATCGCCGCCCTTCATGGAATACACGTTTTGCTCCGAGCGCAAAAGATCGGCCGCCTTTTTAACACTAAAGGTATGAACGGTGATGTTGGTGGGACGAAGATCAATGATCCTATCGATGGTATCCGAAAAAATCGAAAAATCGTCACCGGGAAGTCCTGCGATCAAATCAACGTTGATATCGGGAATGCCCGACTTGACGGCGATGTCGTACGCACGGTAAAAATCCTCCACCGTATGCTTGCGGCCGATCGAAACCAAAACGTCGTCATTCAAAGTCTGCGGATTCACGCTGATGCGACTGATACCGTATTTTCTGGCGATCTTCAGTTTCCCTTCGGTGATGGTATCGGGGCGTCCTGCTTCAAGCGTAAATTCCATCAAGGAGGCGGGATCGACCTCTTTTGTGATATGTGCAAGAAGATTGGCCAATTGCTTTTCCGAAAGAACAGTCGGCGTTCCTCCGCCGATATATACGGTTGCTACCGAAAGGCCGCTTTCGCGGATCAGGGCAAACAAGTGCTTGATATCGGTATAAAGCGTTTGCAGATAATCGTCGATCAGCGAAAGTAATTTTGCCGACGTGTAAGAGACGAAAGAACAGTATGCGCAACGCGACGGACAAAACGGAATCGAAACGTAGACGCTGCACAGATTGCTCGGCAATTTTTTGGTCAGCTTGATTTCGGTAGAAGCAACCGAAACTGCGAGACTTGCTTTTTTGGGATTCACAAAATATTCGTCGCGCAGTATCTGTCTTGCTCGGCGGATACCCTTTCCGTTCAAAAGCATTTCAACCGCGACCTTGGAAGAACGAACGCCTGTCAGAATCCCCCACGGCGGCATATAGCCGAAATACTTTTTGCCCGCCTCAAAAACAGCCCGTCCAACGGCAATTTTGAGAATCTGGCTACGGCTGATATCCTCGTTTGCAGTCGCACTACCCGTTCCGCACGTGACCTTCTGACGGTACAAAAGCACAGCCTCTGCCGTCACGTTTTCATCATCACGCGAAAGAATGCGCACGGTCATTTCAGGGGTATCCTCGGAAGGGATCTCGTTCTGACCAAACTTGGATCCCGGAAAAAAGACGAGGCACAGGGTTTGAACGTAAGAAGCGTTGATCGCTTCGTCGACATGCAAAATCATTACGAAGAAGCCCCCTTCTTACGCAAGCACGCAGAATCCATCACAATAGTGACGGGTCCCTCGGCAGACATATCGATTTTCATGGAAGCACCGAATTTGCCGTGCCCGACGTGGCGAACGCGCTCTTCCATCAACATGAGAAAATAAAGGTACAGTCTGTTGGCTTCATCGGGCGACGCCCCCTGCATATATTCGGGACGGTTGCCGTGCGCATAATTAGCATTCAAGGTGAAATTGGAAACCACCAGCACTTCTCCGTCAATATCCTTGACGGAAAGATTCATTTTGTCGTTTTCATCTGAAAAGATTCGCAATTTGGAAATTTTTTCGGCAAGTAGAAGCGCGTCCTCCTCGGTATCGCCTTTGGCAACACCCAAAAGAATCATTAAGCCGTGTGCGCATTTGCCAGAAAACTCACCGTCGGCATAGACGGTGGCCTCGGTGACTCTTTGTAAAACTGCTTTCATTTTCTGTTTTCCTTTAACTGATGAACTCAAGAAAAAGCGCGGGTGACCGATTCGATATCAGGAATCGATCTTAAGCGCGAGAGAATGGATTGGCAATGCTCCATGTTTTTGCATCCGACCGTCAGATTGATCAGTGTAATGCCTTCATCCTGACTTGCCGCGGTATTGATCTGCAAAATAGAAACCTTCATATCTGCCAAAACGCGTGAGATGTCGGCAAGAACGCCAAGTCTGTCGTGTGCCGCAATGCGCAGAAGCGCCTCGTAGACCGCCTGATCGGACTTGAGCTGGGATTCTTCCCAATGGGCATTCACCCAACGATCTCTTTGTGATTCGTTTACACTGCCCGCTATGGCATTCGGACAATCACATTTGTGAATAGAAACACCGAAGCCCTTGGTGATAAAGCCGATGATGCGGTCACCCGGCAACGGATTGCAGCATCTGGCAAATTTGACAAGACAACCGTCCACACCGTCGAGAATGACACCGCTTGAATTCTTGATTTTTTTCTTCGGTGATACCGTGACCTTGATCGGCTCGGCTTCTTCCTCCTGCGGCGGTGCCTTGACGATGCGTTCAAATTCATCGTGCAGCTTGGCACTGACACGGGACATGGACAAGCCGCCGAATCCGATCGTATTATAAAGATCGTCGGAAGAGGCCATGCCGAGTCTTTGCGCAACGTTTGCCACAATGGCGGTACGCTCGGCTTCGGTATAGGCTCGTCCGTACCGCTTCAGCTCGCGCTCGATCTCGCTCTTACCGACCGCAATATTCTCACTCTTCTTCTCACGCTTGAACCATTGACGGATCTTGTTGCGTGCTTCACCCGTCCGCACGATCTTGAGCCAATCGCGGCTGGGTCCCTTGGAGGAGGCAGAGGTCAGGATCTCCACGATCTCGCCGTTTTGCGGCACGCGGTCGATCGGCACGATGACACCGTTGATCTTCGCACCCACCATTTTATTACCGACGGCGGAATGAATGGCATAAGCGAAGTCGATAACTGTTGAACCGAGCGGCAAGGAAATGACGTCCCCCTTCGGTGTAAAGACAAAGGTTTCATCGTGGAAAATGTCGGTTTTGAAGGTGTGCATGAACTCGTCGGGGTCGTGCACGTCCTCGGATTCAAGCAAACGCGAAATCCAAAGAAGCTTCTGATCGATATCCTCCTTGCTCGTCACACCCGATTTATATTTCCAATGCGCGGCAATACCGTATTCTGCCACGTGGTGCATCTCATAGGTGCGGATCTGCACCTCGAAGGGAATGCCGTCGCGCCCGATGACCGTTGTATGCAAGGAACGGTACAGATTGGGCTTCGGGGTGGAAATATAGTCCTTGAAGCGCCCCGGGATCGAGCGGAAGATCTCGTGAATGATACCGAGAACGGTATAACATTCAAGCTCGGTCTCAACGATCACGCGCAATGCGTAAAAATCGTAGATTTCCTCGAAGCTTTTGTTCTGGTTATACATCTTGCGGTAAAGACTGTAGACAGATTTGATGCGCCCTTCAAGCGTAAAGGAGGTGATGCCCGCTTCCCTGATGCGCTCTTCGATATGAGCCTTGGCATTCTCGATGACTGTGCGGTTTTCGCCAAAACGGCAATTGATCGCCTCGGAAACCTCCCCATATCCGATCGGGTCAAGGAAGGAAAGGCTGAGAGATTCCAATTCTTGCTTGATTTTCTGCATGCCGAGACGGTGCGCAAGCGGCGCATAAACGTACATAGTCTCAAGCGCAATGGTGCGCTGACGGTCTTCTTTTTTAGCACCGAGCGTGCGCATATTGTGCAAGCGGTCGCAAAGCTTGATGAAGATCACGCGCACGTCCTTGGACATGGCAAGAATCATTTTGCGGATATTTTCAATATGCTCATCTTCTTTATCCTCAACCTGCAAATGAATGATCTTCGTCAGACCGTCCACCAGCAGAGCGACGTCTTCTCCGAAAAGCGTGCGGATTTCCTGCAAATTGGTACGGTCGGCACAATCCTCAACCGTATCGTGCAAAAGTGCGGCGCAAATGGAATCGGTATCAAGCTCAAGCGACGCCACGATCTCCGCTACCGCGAGCGGATGCGAAATATAAGGCTCGCCGCTCTGACGGAACTGACCTTCGTGAAGCTT
Source organism: Clostridia bacterium (assembly GCA_017501005.1). Taxonomy (GTDB): domain Bacteria; phylum Bacillota; class Clostridia; order Oscillospirales; family CAG-272; genus UBA1740. The sequence continues at coordinate 9,170 of JAFVXT010000027.1, read as the reverse complement.
TTCCGCATAGCGATAGGCGCGCTCGATTTTTTCAAGATCGTATTTTTTGCCTGTGCTGATCAGATGCGCAGACAAATCGGCTAAAGATTGGCTCATAAAAGTTCACTCCCCTCATCACCGTTTAATCGCGCTGCTGTACGCGCAAACGGCGCAGAATGTTGGATTTTTCCAGATCCACTTTATTACTCGAAAAATAGAAACGGAAGCTGTAAACCTCATCGGAAACCTCCTCAATCCCCAGAAGGTTCATCTCCTGAAGAACGCGAATGATGAATTTCAGCTTGATATAGCCGATCTCACGGTGATCGGCGGCAAAAATGCCTTTTCTGATGGCTTCGTGAGAAATAATACTTTGTCCTTGGCGGATCGAACGGCGGACAAACTGATACACCGAAACGAAATCGTCGCGATTGGGCAATACCCCCTCCGATGCGCTGAACGTACCGCCCATTCGAATTTCTTCAAAGCGTTGCTTCACACGTGAGCATTCGTTCGGAAAGGAATTTTCTTGTCTTGATTCGTTGTGAAGATCGCGCAGGATCATCTGCACCGTCGTTTTCCCGCACCATTCGTTGATATCCAGTTGGAAAAGCAAAGAAACGGTATCTCCCGCCACCACGTCGATCTCCTCGGGCGAATGTGAAAAGAAGATGGCTGTCACACGCATACCGCTTTGCGAATCGCCGATCATGAGCTTCGTATGCTTGCCCTTACGAAGCGAAATAACCTCGTAAACAATGGCGCGGTTCAGAATAAAAAGCGGAGATGGATTGCCCGTGCCGTACGGCTCAAGGCGGCGGATCTCCCGAGCAAGAGAGGTTTTGATCTGCGGAAAGGTCAGCTCGCAATCGGCTTCGATCACGGGTACGGGCTGTTCTTCGCCCAAGACGCTTCGCGCATAATCGTTGATCTCGCGGCGAAAATCGGCAAGATCCTTGCGCTTGATGCTAAGTCCTGCCGCCAGCTCATGACCGCCGTATTTGACGAGACGGTTTGATGAATGAACCAAAGCGTCCACAAGATTCAAGCCCTTGATACTGCGTCCCGAGCCCTTGCCGATATCGTCACCGGATGGCTCGTCTGCGCTCATACCGCCCTTGAAGGAGATGAGAATGCAGGGCAAGGCATAGCTTTCGGTGATGCGCGACGCCACAATACCAATGACACCGTGGTGCCAATGATCAGCGTCAAGCACGAGCACGCGGTCTCTGGAAAGATCGTGTTCCTTTTCAATGAGTGCATAAGCCTCCTGCATGATCAGGTTCTCTTTTTCCTGTCGATCCTGATTGGCATTGCAAAGCTCACCCGCATAGAATTTTGCCCGCTCGTATGTATCCGCAAGAAAAAGCTCAACCGCCAAGGAGGCGTTTTTTACACGCCCTGCGACATTGATGCGCGGAGCCAACGTAAAGCCAACGTAAGAGGAGGTAATCTTCGGATCGGCCGCCACCTGCTGACCGACAGGTGCACCCTTGCCGTCCGCTTTCATCATAGAGGCTTCGATCAGTGTACGCAGACCGATACGCTTTTCCTTGCGCATACGGTCAAGTCCAAGCGACACAAGCAGCTTATTTTCGCCGACCAGAGGCATGACGTCGGCAATCGTACCGATGGCCACGAGATCGGCATATTCATAGCCAAGCCGAGCCACACAGGTATAAAGATCGTCGCAAGACGTCATTTGCTCATAGGCACAGATGAATTTGAAGGCAACACCGACACCTGCCAATTCCTTGAAGGAATAAGGGCAATCAGGTCTGTGCGGATTAATGACCGCAACGGCGGGCGGCAGGTCCGAACGGCATTCGTGGTGGTCTGTGACAACAACGTCAATCCCACGCGTGGAAGCATAGGCGATCTCATCATTGGCCGTGATGCCCGTATCCACCGTCACGATCAAGGTAGTGCCTCGTTCGGCTAAAAGATCAATAGCAGCACGCGAAACACCGTAGCCGTCCCCCTCACGGTTGGGAATATAATAATCGACGGCGGCACCCTTGCTTTTCAAGTAAAGATATACCGTACAAACAGCGGTCACGCCGTCCACGTCATAGTCACCGTAAACCGTGATTTTTTCACGGTTTTCCACAGCCTTCAGAAGACGCTGTGCACCAACCTTCGCATCCTTCAGCTCAAAGGGATCGCAAAGGCTCTCGTTTTCCATACGCAAAAAAGCTTCGGCACTCGCAGGATCCTTATAACCGCGGTTATAAAGAAGCTGCGCCGTAATGGGATGAATATTCAGTTTTTCTGCAATGGCCGAAACCGACGCGCGTTCTTCGGGAGATTTGCCTGCACGCAATACCCACTCGCGCCGTTTCAACCTTTTCTTTTCGTTCGTTGTTTGCATAATCTGTTCGTATCCCATCAAGAAAGCTTGATTGCTTTTCTTACTTTCCTGCGTTTCTTTCTGAATTTTCGTGATAGATCAAGCGGTTTGCACCGCCATAAAGGTCAGTTTTCTTTGACTCTTCTTAATCGAGCGGTGCGTAACGTGCCATAACGGCTAACGCGGTACGCAATCCGTCAAGCGCCGCACTGGTGATACCGCCTGCATATCCTGCCCCTTCGCCGCACGGATAAAGACCGACGCAAGAAACGGCTTCCCTCTCGGGATTCCGCAAGATCCTGACGGGCGCCGAGGTTCTCGTTTCTGCCCCCGTCAAAACCGCGTCCTTTGCATCAAAGCCGTGCAAGCGGCGCCCAAAGGCGCCAATTCCCTCTCGCAACGACTGCACGGTTTGCGCGGGTAAAAAGCTTGCGGGATCGGCAATTCGATAGGCTTCGCCATTCATATACGTGGGCATAATGCGGTTCGGCTCGGTGCGGTAAGCACCGGTCATCAAATCGCCCACCGTGCACAGAGGAGCAGCATACGCTCCGCCGCCTGCGCGAAAGGCCGCTTGCTCAATGTCACGCTGATAAGCGATCGCCTTTTGCGGAGTTGCGCCGTAATCGTTGGGAAAGACCGAAACGGCAATGGCGGCATTGGCGTTTTTGCCCGAACGTGCATGATAACTCATACCGTTCACCACAAGACCGCCTTCCTCGCTTGCTGCCGCCATCACCTCGCCGCCCGGACACATACAAAACGTATAGACGCCGCGCGTATCTGTATTGGCAGACAATGAATACTCAGCATGGCCGAGCTTTGGATGTCCTGCAAAGCGGCCGTACATAGCCTCATCGATATCGGATTGCAAATGTTCTATACGCATACCGACAGAAAATGGCTTACATTCGATCATCAGCGGCTTTGTCAGAAGCATTCTGTAGGTATCTCGCGCGCTGTGGCCGATGGCCAGAACAAGCGCTTCGCACGCAAGATCGCTGCCGTTTATGCAAACGCCCTCCACGCGGCCGTTTTTGATATGGATATTGTCAAGACGCGCATGGAAGCGCACGTCACCGCCAAGCGAGGAGATCCTTGCAATCATATTCGTCACGACGGTGCGCAAAATATCTGTTCCGATATGAGGCTTTGCATGAACGAGAATTTCCTTCGGTGCGCCGAACTCGCAAAAGCGGCGCAAAACGTAGTCGCTCATCGGATCGTTGACGCGCGTGACGAGCTTGCCGTCCGAAAAGGTTCCCGCACCGCCCGCGCCGAACTGCACGTTCGTCTCGGTATCAAGAACGCGGGTTTTATAAAAGCCTTCAATGGCCTGCACGCGCTCGCAAACGTCGCCGCCGCGCTCGATCAAAACAGGTCGATACCCCTGTTCTGCAAGAAGCAATGCAGAAAAAAGACCCGCAGGTCCACTGCCGACAACGATGATAGGACGGGAAAGAGGCGCTTGCCCCTTCAGCGGGAGCGGCGCCTCCTCAAGCTTACATGATACCCCTGCCGGCAAAGACGTCAGGCTTTCTTTTTTAAGTGAAAGATCCTGTACCGTCACCGTATAGACCAGGCGGATTCGATCCTTTTTTCTGGCATCGACCGAACGGCGTGAAATATACGCCGAGCCCTTTCGGCCTTCTGCGAACTGCAAAAGACCGTGCTTTTTGAGCGTTTTTAAAGCAAGCTCACACGCAAGCTCCTCAGGTGAATCGGGAGAAAGCACGATATCCTTGACAAGAAGCGAGACCGATTTCATGATGCTGCTTCTTCCAAGGGCAAGGCCTGCTCATCAAGTCCGCCCGCTTCACCCTCCGTCGGTATTTCCGCATCGGGATTATGCACCAACAATGTGGTATTGATTACAGTGCTTTCAAGCGTTGTCCAGCACGCCATTTTGTCCGAGGGCAAGGTGACTGTCACACCCGCTGAAAATTCGTGTGTCTGATGATCGGTAACCTTGTCGCGAATACTGTTGATCAAGACAGAATCGAGCTCGACCGTGGCCGTGATGCCTTGCGTCCGAAGCAATTCAAGATCCTCAACTCTGCCGCGCACCGTCAGCTCGGGCAAGGACAAGGCTTCAAAATGGAAGTTCTCAATTTGCGGAGTTCCCGCCTGGCCTGTCACAACAATGGGTACGTTCAAAAAGACCTCCTCGCGAATATCGGCATCGGTCATGGAAATCGTCGTACGAATCTCCTTCAACGGTGTCAATGAAACGTCGCTCAAGAATTCAAAGCTGACGGCGACAGAGCGCTCACCGCTGCTGGTAAATTCGGTGGGAAAATGAATGACGGCAACGATATCCTCGCTTTTGCATTCCGCAAGATCGATATTCGTGCCTCTGAAAACGGCATCAATGGTTTTGGGGAAATCGATATCGTGCTCATAGCTTTGCGTATACCCGCGCAGCTCTACGCGAATATCGGTGTATTTTTGATCATATTCGGGGTTTTCGGTATACATGACGTAAAACCAAAGAAAAAAGGCAACCAGTAAACACACGAAAAAGCGAATCACGGCTTGACGTGTCATTTTTTTAGAAGTATGACGTTCGCTCACGGCTTTTATTCTCCTTTCGTCGGTTCGTCCTGGGTTTCTTTTGCTGCCGAGGCTTGCGATTCGGTCAGCTCTTTCTCTGCTTCGGCCGGTGCATCTGTCTCGTCGGAAACAGGAACAGCAAAATCCGATGCCACCTCTGCCTCAATTTCTTCACGCAGATCCTTTTGCGAAACAAAGCGCTCTGTCAGCATGACCTTCAAGGCTTGCGCCGTGATGTCGCGCGTGATCACGCCGTTTTCGACGACCGAGATCTTTCCTGTTTCTTCAGAAACAACAACAACGAACACGTCGCTGATCTCGGAAATACCGATGGCTGCACGATGGCGCGTTCCGAGTGCCTGATCGATATCACTGCGGCGCGTCAACGGCAAAAGGCAGCTGGCGGCATGAAGGCGACCTTCACGAATCAGAATGGCGCCGTCATGCAAGGGAGATTTATTGAAAAAGACGTTACGGATCAGATGAGAGGAGATCTTCGCATCAAGCTCGATGCCCGACTGTGCAGTTTCGGTAAGAACGGCAGAACGCTCAAAAACCATCAAAGCTCCTGTTTTCGAGCGCGACATCTCGGATGCGGCCTCGCAGACGTCGCGGATCCAAAGATGCGCATCGGTACGGCCGTTATCCGAAAGGCCCTTCAGACCGCGAAGCGGTTCTCCGCCCACGCGCTCAAGCGCCGTACGGAGTTCAGGCTGAAAGAGCACGACGAGCGCAATGATTCCCGCCTGGAAGATATACCCGAACAGAAAACTGACCGTATAAAGCTTCAAGACCTTGCCAAGCGCAAAAATGGCCATCCAAACAACGATTCCCAAAACGAGCTTACCGGCACGGCGGCCGCGGATAAAGCCGTAAACAAACAAAAGAAGAACCGCCATGACCACGATATCGACAACGTCAGTCACCGTGATATTTGACAATTGAATCTTGGCAAAAGAGAGCATTCCGATCCAAAAATCCGCAATGTTCGAGGCAAACTTTTCGAGTGCTTCCATTCTTTACTCCGTTCTACATAAAATCACGAATTGTTACTTACTTGAACCCACAAAAACGTGGTGAAATCTATGTAATAATTATTATATCATAGTTATGCAAACTTTGTAAAGACTTTTTTTCGTTTTTTTCTATATTTTTTCGAAGTTTTTTATTCGCTTTTATATGAAGATTAAACATTGCTTCAAAAGTTTTGACAGCATTTTCAAAATATGCTATACTTTTGTCGATATTTTATCAAAAAAAGGAAAAAGAGACGATTGTTTCCAAAGACATGCACCCCAAAAGTCGGGCACTTTTGGGGTGCATGTTTTTATGGCAACCGCCTCTGTTTTTTCAATTTTCATCGCGCCGATGACGGCGTACCGAAGGTGCGGTGCCGTTTTGGCCGTAAGACAAGGCGTCTTTTCCGTATTTTGAGCGGATCTCATCGACCGTTTTTTCAAGATCGCGCCGCTTTTGTCGTTTTTCGTGCTGTTCTTCATCAAAAAGAGTGATCTGCTCCGCCTCCGCCTCGCAAAGATTCATGGCCGTTACCGTCAGCATGCGGATCGGCTTTTGCGGCGACCATTCAAGACGGTAAAGCTCAAGCGCGCGATCAAGCAGCGCCTTGGCAAGATCGGTAGGAGGCGTAAGAGGGATCTGGCGCGAGATGGTGCGCAGAAATTCATCACGAACAGTCAAAGAAAGAGTTGAAGCCACTCTGTTCTGGTAGCGCAGCTGCGCGGCAACCTCTTCGCATAAAGGCATCAGCCCCCTCTCCACTGCCTCTTCGCCGACCAGATCGGAGGAAAACGTCACGCCGCTTCCTATGCTTTTGGCGCGATCCTGCTCGCTCGGCACAAGAACTGGGCCTTCATCCTCGCCCCGTGCGTAGCGTGAGATCGTGACACCGTGCTTACCGAATCTTTTTTCAAGAAAAAGAGGGCCTGCGGCGGCAAGATCACCAATGGTTTTGATGCCCATTTTCTCAAGTGCTTCAATGGTCCGGCGACCTATGAACAAAAGAGTGCCAACAGGTAACGGATGCACTATCTGCCCCATATTTTCTCTCGTAATTTCGGTAATTCCATCAGGCTTTTTATAATCACTTCCCAGCTTTGCAAAGACCTTATTAAAGGAAACGCCGATCGAAACAGTCAGCCCAAGCTCGTTTTTGACATCGCCCCTGATGCGTTCGGCAATCGCGAGTCCGCCGCCGAAAAGACGACGGCTTCCCGTCACGTCAAGCCAGGATTCATCGATCCCGAACGGCTCGATGCGATCCGTATAGCGCTCATAAATACGGTTCAGCTCGCGCGAGTATTTGACGTATTGATCATAGTGCGGCGGTAAGATCACAAGCTGCGGGCATTTCTTTTTGGCGGAATAGACGGTTTCTGCCGTTTCAATGCCGTATTTTTTGGCGACGGCATTTTTGGCAAGCACGATGCCGCGCCGCTCCTCTTCGCTGCCGCAAACAGCCACGGGCGCGTCCTTGTATTCGGGATGAAGCAAGAGCTCAACAGACGCAAAAAAGCTATTCGCGTCACAATGAAGAATCGTTCTTTCCGCCATACCGCACCTTTCTACGTCTTTTATGATCGTTACCATATTATTTTTACCACAGATCAAAAGAAAAGTCAAGACTTCGGGAGAAAAGCAAAAGAAAATCCAAAAAGTGATTGACGAAAAGAAAAAACTGTGGTACAATATTCGTATCTGTATTAAAAATAACAAACTATAGATGAAATGAGGTTTTTTACCGTGTCGAACACTCCCGTAACCACAAGATTTGCGCCCAGTCCCACGGGCTATATGCACATCGGCAATCTGCGCACCGCGCTTTATGCCTATCTGATTGCCAAGCACGATCACGGCAATTTTATTCTGCGCATTGAAGATACAGACCGTGAGCGTCTGGTCGAAGGTGCCACCGACGTCATTCTTTCCACGTTGAAGGTCACAGGCCTTTCCTATGATGAGGGCCCGATTGTCGGCGGCGACCACGGTCCGTATATTCAGAGCGAGCGCAAGGAGCTTTACAAGGTCTATGCGGACGAGCTTGTCAAGATGGGCAAGGCATATTACTGCTTCTGCACCAAAGAGCGTCTGGAGCAGCTGCACGAGGATTCGACGGGCGGCGGTTACGACCGTCATTGCCGCGATCTTTCGAAAGAAGAGGTCGAGGCCAAGCTGGCCGAAGGTGTTCCCTACGTCATTCGTCAGAAAATGCCGCTTGAGGGCGAGACCTCATACGTTGACGCAGTTTTTGGTGAGATCAAAACCGACAATGCCGAGCTGCAGGATCAGATCCTTTTGAAGGCAGACGGCTATCCCACCTACAACTTCGCGCACGTTGTTGACGACCATCTCATGCAGGTCACGCACGTTGTGCGTGGCAGCGAATACCTGACCTCCACCCCCAAATATGCCCTGCTTTACGATGCGTTCGGCTGGGAACGTCCGATTTACGTTCATTTGCCGCTCCTGATGGGCAAAAACGCTGACGGTACCACCTCCAAGCTCTCCAAACGTCACGGCTCGGTCAGCTTCCAGGATCTGGTGGCGAGCGGTTATTTGCCCGAAGCGATCCTTAATTACATCGCCCTGCTCGGCTGGTGTCCGTCGGGTGCTGTCAATGAATTTTACACGCTTGACGAGCTGATCGACACCTTCACCATCGACGGCATCAGCAAATCGCCCTCGGTCTTTGATTTTGACAAGCTCTTATGGTTCAACGGCGAATACATCAAAAAGCTCGATTTTGACCGATTCTGCGAGCTCGTCGCACCGCACTTGAAATCTGACCTTCCTGAAAATATCAACCGTGAGAAAATGCTCCGTCTTTTGCAGCCCCGTCTGTCCTGCCTGTCCGAGGCAGAGGAAAAGATCGGCTTTTTGCTTGCTTTGCCCGAATACGAGACCGAGCTGTTCCTGAACAAGAAGAACAAGGTGACGCTTGAGCTTGCCGCTGACGTCATTGCACGCGCAATTCCCGTCCTCGAAGAGTGTGCATCTTTCGATAACGACACGCTTTACAATACTCTTTTGAAGATCTCCGAGGATATCGGATGCAAGTCGGGTGCCGTGATGTGGTGTATCCGCATTGCCGTAGCAGGTATGGCTGTCACACCCGGCGGTGCCACCGAAATTATGGAGGTGCTTGGCAAAGAGGAAAGTATGCGCCGCTTGAACGTTGCCGCACAAAAGCTTTCTTAAATATACTATAGGACTCTTGATCGCACATTTTACGTGAGCATTTTAAAGAGAAAGCGGATACACTTAACCGTGT
>JAFVXT010000026.1 GCA_017501005.1 Clostridia bacterium | reverse complement strand
GGTTGGCATGCGTGAAGGTGCCGCGCATATAGTAATTCTTACCGCCGCGCGCTTCCACGAACCTTTGGAACTTGGGAACGATTTTTTCCCAGCTTCCGTTGCCCGCATAATCGACGCGGTAACGGTCATGCACCTCTTTGCGCCCGTCAAGACTCAACACGACGTTGCTCATTTCGCGATTGGAAAATTCAATAACGTCGTCATCGACAAGCATACCGTTCGTCGTCAAAGTGAAACGGAAATTCTTGCCGCATTCCTTCTCGCGCGAACGGGCATATGCGACAAGCTGCTTGACAACCTCAAAATTCATCAGCGGCTCGCCGCCGAAAAAGTCGACCTCAAGATTGGTGCGCTTACCCGAATTTTCAATCAGAAAATCAAGGGCGCGCTTGCCCACCTCATAGCTCATCAGGGCTCGCTCGCCATGGTATTTGCCCTGGCTTGCAAAGCAATAGGAGCAATTGAGATTACAAACGTGCGCCACGTGCAGGCACAGTGCCTTGACAACGCCCGCCGTCTTCTTTTTGAGCGCACCCGCCTTGCTTTCAAAGGTATCGGGAGCAAAGAGCTTGCCTGCCGCTCTCAATTCCTCGATATCGTCAAAGCAAGCAACGATCTCTTCCTCGGTCACGTCCTCGCGGTCACCGTATTTTCCGAGAATGACCCTGACGATCTCCTCGCGCGGCGTACTCTCGTACATGGAAATGATATCGTATGCCACCTCATCTACGAGATGCACAGAGCCCGAATAAATATCGAGAACGATATTGAGACCGCCCAACTGATAACAATGTAACATAGCTTTTACTCCCTATATGTTTTACCCAAGAAAAATACCGCCCGAAAGGCGGCATTTTCTTAAGCACTTATTTGCTTTCGGTATTTTCGCACTGCTGGTTTGCAATGCCGCAGCTCGTCTTGCAAGCGGACTGGCAAGAGGTCTGGCACTCGCCGCAGCCGCCGTTCTTTGCGCTCTCGCAAAGGTTCTTGGTATCCAAGGTCTGAATACGCTTCATATTGTTAGTCCTCCGAACTTGTTTTTTCTTCATTATAGCACAAAAAGTGCAATAAGTCAATCAGTTATTTCAATATTTTTGGGACAAGTTTCTCTTTTATCTGGTTTCGGCAAAATAAAAATAGGGGGAGGTTGGCGAATTGACGATTTTAAAGCAGAAAACGCAGATATGGCGGCGATCAAGCGTGGCGAAATAGCGTTCGAGCATCTCGCCCTCCAGGCGGCCCTCCTCATGCCCCGGATACACCGCTACCATGAGAATACCGTCGTCTGCAAGCAAGGAAAGCGCCGCTTCCACGGCGGGCATGGTGGTCTTGCGCATGGTGGTCACTTCTTTTCTGCCGCTTCTCGGCAAATAGCCCAGATTGAACATTCCTGCCTTGATCGGCTCTTTGACGTAGCTTTTCACGTTGTGATGCGAATCGTGAATGAGGGTATAGTTTTCGGGTGCGCCGCCGTCAAGCAAACGCTGACGGGTGGAAGAGAGCGCCTCCTCCTGAATATCAAAGGCATAGACGCGTCCGTGCTCACCAACGGTTTTTGAAAGGAAAAGCGTATCACCGCCGTTGCCCATGGTGAAATCGACGGCCACGTCCCCCTCCTTCAGATGATTCAAAATGAAGTGTTTTTGTAAATCAAGCAAATCAACCATGATTCTTTCTCCGAGTTTTTATTTTGATGCTTTTTCAACGCTGATACGCGCTTGCACGTAGGCTGTATAGTTGGTGTGATAAATGACGTACCCAGGCTTTGCCCCCGTCGGCTTTTTCACCTGCTTGACACGGGTATAATCCACGGGCACAAGCGTTCCCTTCGCCGCCTTGGAATAATAGGCGGCAAGCTCGGCGGCCTGCGTATAATCCTCCTCGCTCGGCTCTTCGCCGTCGCAAAGCAAAATCACGTGCGAGCCGGGCACCCCCTTGGCGTGAAACCAAAGATCGCCCTTTGAGGCCACCTTGAAGGTCAATCGGTCATTTTGCAGATTGTTGCGGCCGCAAAGCAAGGTATAGCCCGACGCAGTTTTGAAGGTCATGGGCGTCAGCTTGCTTTCCTTTTGCGGCGCATAGGCCTTCATACGAGAGGCGTACCCCGCGCGGTAAAGCTCGTCGCGGATCTCCTGCAGATCGCTTTCGCTCTCGGCACGCTCAAGGAAGGTGCGCACACCGTCAAGATACACAAGCTCTTCTTCTGCCGAAAGGATTTCACGGGTGAGATATTCCACGGCATGCTTGGCCTTGGTATACTTTTTATAAAAGCGTTGGGCGTTCGCGGAGGGCGAAAGCCGTGTGTCGAGGGTGAGAACCACCTCACTTGGCGGATCAACGGTATAATCGGTGGCAACGAAGCTCTTATCCCCCCATTTGAGGCGGTAAAGATTGGCGGTGATCAGATCCCCCATGCGGCGAAATTCTTCTCCCTTTTCAGCCTCGGCAAGCTCGCCCCTCTGCGCTTCCAGCTTGCGAAGCAAGCGGTTCTCGGCATTGGTGAGCAAATGGAAAAGGTCGGCCGCCCGCGCGCGAATCCGTTCCACGCGCTCACGCTCCACGTAATAAGAGTCAAGCAGCTCCTCAAACGAGGCGCATATTTTTTTCTCATACCCCGTTTCGTGGGTAACGGCAAAAAAGGTATATTCCTTGGGCGTTCCCTCGTGATCCGAAAGAAGGGTGGGCACGAAGGATTCATTTTTCAGATCGTCAAAAAAGGCGCGGAAGACGGCAAAAGCCTGCGCACGGTCAAGCCCCCAAAGAGAAGCATTGGTGTGCCCCGTCATACGGAAGGCGATCTCGCGCGCGGTGACGCTTGCCAGACCGAGAAAACGCGAGGTCAGAAACTGTGTGAGCATCATCTCCTCCGACGCTTCCCCGAGAAGACGTGAAAAGGTCTCTTCATCAACTGAAAAGGGATCGGCCTTTTCCTGCTTTGGAGGCAGCTCGTAGATCATGCCGGGCAAAACCTGGCGCAAGCGGCTGGTGGTGAAATCCACCTGCTTGAGCGCACCGATGATCTTCCGATTGCCGTCAAGCAGCATCAGATTGCTATACTTGCCCATGATCTCCGCCATCAGAATACGCTCGACCTCGAAGCCCATTTCATCGCGTGACAAAAAGCAAAGCTCCGCCACACGCTCAAAGCCCACTTGCCCGACGCGCATCAGGCGCGCGCCGTTCAGGTGCTTGCGCATAAGCATACAGAACATAGGGGCGGCGGCAGGATTTTCCTTGGCCGCCGAGGTAAGCGAGAGGCGCGGCGCATTCGAGCCGACCTGAATGCACAGACGGCGGCTTCCCTTTTCCGAGCGAATGAGAAGATCGATCTCGTCACCCGACGGCTGATACACCTTCTCAACGCGCCCCGCAAGGCAAGCGCCTCTCACCTCCGAGAGCACGGCCGAAAGCATTCCCGCATCATATGCCATGAAACAATCATTCCTTTCAAAAAGCCGTCCAAGAATGCGACGGCATGAAAACTTTTTTTACATTATTTTGCGCGCAAAACGTAATAGTAGCACTGACCGCAATGCACAAGTCCCGCACGCCGAGCCACGCTCCCCGACGGCGCGTTGCGCGTGGAGGCGCGGTATTCAAGCCCGTGTCCCAAAAGGCGCAGCTCCTCCTTCAAGGCGCGCAGGCAAGCAAGTGCTAAGCCGCGTCCGCGCGCACGCGGTACGGTTTCCACCATGACCTCTACGTCGTGCGGCCATTCTTCATCATAAAGATGCGTGGCGGCAATCGAGAGAATCTCGCCGTTTTCCTCATACCCGAAGGCGAGCGCACCGTTTTGGAGAGCGTAAGCGATATCCTGCGTTGTGCGGTTTTTCTCCTCGTCCTCCTCGGTCAGCGCGCGCACACCTGTCGGGCGGGGGTGCGGATCGCTTTCCCCTGTTGAACGATAAATATCGTAGCGGCGCATGCTGTTTTTTTCGGGAGCATAATGCCACGCCAAAAGATAAGGGGCGAGAGCCTCGTGCAGTGCGCGCAGCGACTGATTCGAAAGAATCCTTTCGCCGTAGAGCGCAACGTGCGCGCGCACGGCCTCTTCCACCTGCGGATAGCATTCGATATAAATGCCGTCCTTTTGAAGAACGCGGATAAAAATCGGCATGGCAATATCAAAGTGATTGCCGAGAATAAATTCTTCTTCCTCACGGGTTACGCGAATGCGCACGGGAAGCCCTTCAGCTTTCACATTCTTCGTCAAGATAGGATAGCACCTCCAGAAGATTCGAAAAAATCGGCAGCCTTGTTTTGGAAAGCAGCTCGGTCGACTGATGCCCGCCTGCCACCAGAAGGCAATCCGCTCCCATGGCGGCGGCACTTTCGGCATCGTGGTCGGTATCGCCGACGTAAAGCGTTTTCCCATTTGAAAAACGCGCGGCAAGCGATGCGGCAATGGCGGTTTTATCGTCAGCATAGATATCTCCGCGCCCGAAGATCTCTTCAAAGCAATCGAAGATCCCCAAGTCCTTCAGCTGCTCGCAAAGCATTGTTTCTTCGGTGGCAGAGAGAACATACATCGGCTTTCCCGCCGCTCGGACAAACGAAAGCAATGCGTGCACCCCTTCGCGCAAGGTGACGTTTCGCTCTTCTCTTCTGTAGCCGTCGATCCATTCGTGTGCCAGAAGATCGTACGGCTCGCGCGCAAAATCGAAGCCGAGACGGCGGTAATAATCCTCGATCGGAAAGCCGAAGACGCGGTAATAGGCGTCAAGCGAATCGACTGTCGGCAAAGAGCGCTTTTTCAGCATGGCGTTGACCGTGCGAATGCCGAGCCACACGTCATCAAGCAGCGTGCCGTTGAAATCAAAGACCACGCGCGCGTAGGTATCAATGCGCCTCACGGAACTTGGCGGAAGAATTCGACCTCTTCCCCATCGGGCCCTTTGACAAACGCAATATTGATCGAAATTTTTTCGGGGTGCGAATCAAGCGGCACGACCTTGGGCGCGATATGCGGCTCACCGCCCGCCGCCAAAGCGATCTCATAGGCCTCTTCCACGTTATCCACGCAAAGCGCGAGGTGGGCGAATTTACCGTTGACGGCATCATCGTCCCCGCCGTTTGCAAAGAGCTCAAGGCGGCCGCCGTCACCGAAATCGAACATGCGGATCTCATTTTCTCCTTCCCCCCAGCCGACGATAAAGGTCATGCCGAGTGCCTCGTAAAAACGGCTTGATTTTTCAATATCGGCCGCCTTCAAGGCGATATGATGAAAGCCCATACCTTTGATTTTCTTATTTGTCATAATCGTGTTGTCCTTTCGTATGATCAAGTGAAATATTGAGAAGAAAGCGCGCGCACACGCAAAAGACTTTCCTGCATTTTTTCGGGAGTGAGTGTGCCGTCCGGGAGCATGGACGTGCATTCAAGCGTCATGCTTCCTCGGTAACCGACCTTCGAAAGCCCTTCAAAGAAGCGGTGAAAATCAAGAACGCCCTCACCGATATGCAAGGTGCGCAAGGAGGAAAAGTCAAGGTAAGCACCGCTGTGATCGTTGACGTGCAAATGGGCGATTGCCTTCCAAAGATGCGCGTACTTTTCCGAAAAGACCGCATCAAGCTCGCGGTGGAAGGATGCCATTTTGGTATCGAAGGTAAAGAAAAGATCGGGGTATTTTTCGTGCAGACGCATACAGTGATCAAGCGGACTGCCGCATGCGCACACCACGTTTTCAACCGTGAGTATCAGGCCGTGCGCCTTGGCGATTGCAAGAAACTCGGCGCAAAAATCGATATTCCGTTCGATATGATGATCGGAAGGCACGCCGTTCCACAGGTGAAAGATCAGCTTCTCTGCACCGAGCGTTTTGGCGGCCAGACAGTTCTTTTCAAAGCGTTCAAGCGCAAGCCCTTCATAGCCCTTTTCCCCTGCACCGACGATCTCCCCGATGCTTTTTTCCACGTGCAGGGTAGGAAAACGCAGACCCGATTCGAGGAAAAGATCAAGTATGGCATCGATATGCTCATACCATGCCTCGTAAAACATAAATTCGAAGCCGTCGCAAGAAAGGTGCGGTGCAAGCGCAAGAAAGGGGCGCGGATCGCGGCGGTTCACACGGCCGATAAACGCGCCGCCGGACACGTAAAGCGGAGGATTTTCCTGTTTTTTCTGTTTCATAGCCCTCACAAACGGCCGTGCGAGAGCAAGATCTCCCCACGGCGGATCTCCATGATTCCGAATTGCCCCGAAGCGATTGTCCCGGGATTGAAAAGATAGAAGGGCTTGCGTCCTTCTCTTTGCTCGTAAGAAAGATAGGGCGTGTGCGTATGGCCGAAAAGACAAACGTCGGCCTCGTGACGAAGTGCGGCAGCACAAGCACCGCTAAGGCCTTGCTTGACCGAGGTTGTATGCCCGTGGTGCAAAAAGATGCGCACGCCGTCAAGATCAAGCGTCATCTCATCAAGTGCCTCGCAGGAAAAAATATCGCAATTGCCGCGCACACCGACGAAGGGAGAAGCGCTTTCTTCGCTTGCCACGCGTTCGGCGGCGGCATAACCGTCACCGAGAAAAAAGATATAATCCAAGTGCTTTTGCAAGGCAAGCACCCGACGGAAGCAGGCTTCGTTTCCGTGAAAATCCGAAAGAATGAGTGAAGTCAAGAGAACCTCTTTTCCGATCGCGGCATATACTGCCATTGCGATCAAAACCACGTAAGTTTTTTAAGATACCTTGAAAGGAGTTATCATGTCCTTTGATCAAAACACCTTGAACGAGCTTCTGCGCCGAAGCGATGAAGATCTTTGGCAAATGGTTCTCACCGTTGCCGCCTTGCGCGGAATTTCTCTTCCCAAAGCACCGCCGCCCCACGAGGATTTCGAAAAGCTTCGCAAGGCACTCGGAGGCATTGACGGCACAAACGTTTCAGAGGCCTTGGAGATCATTGAAAAATACCGCCGCACACAAAGCTGAAGAAAGTAAAAACCGATCTTAAGCCGCCCTGCGCGGCAAAAGGAGAATCACTATGTCGGAACCGATCAATGCCCCCGATCTTAACGGCATGCTCGGCAATCTGCTTGCCAATCCCGCCGCTTTATCGGGGATCATGAATCTCATTGGGAGCATGCGTACAGCACCGCAGGGAGAAAACCAAAGCGGGGCAAATGAAGCCTCCGTCACGAAAAAGGAAGAGAAAAGCGAGGAAGTGGCCGTGCCCGCCGTGGCGGACGGGGGAAATTTGAATCTTG
This sequence comes from Clostridia bacterium, assembly GCA_017501005.1. Classification (GTDB taxonomy): domain Bacteria; phylum Bacillota; class Clostridia; order Oscillospirales; family CAG-272; genus UBA1740. Next base: position 23,042 of record JAFVXT010000026.1, on the reverse strand, counting down.
CCGCCTTGGCACCGCTTCTTTCGGGGGTGGGGGCACTTGCGCCCGCCAAGGCACCGCCCGAGAAAATTGACGTCGGCTTTGATCCGATGAAGCGCAGGCGGTGCTTGCTTGAGGCCATTCGGCCGTATCTTTCCCCCGCACGGTGCGAAAATTTGAATCTTTTGCTCCGCATTCTTGACGTTCTTTCGTTATTATCTTCGAAAAAGTGAGGTCAAAAGCCATGTATACGAAAAGACCGATCCAGCCGCTTGGCGAACCGCTCCGCTTGCCCGAGCATTACAGCGGTGTCGCTTTTTCACGAAAAGAGCCGAGTGCACCGCCGCCGACGCTTGAAGCGGCCTCGGCTGACGCATCGCTCGAGCCGATGGAAGAACCAAAGGAAGTGCCGTGTCAAAAAGAAGAGAAAGACGATTCGCCGCCGAAAAAGCAAGGCTCGATTCTGGGCATTGGCGGCCGCGAAGATATCCTGCTTCTGATCCTTGCCCTTCTTTTGCTTGACGACGAGGGGGGCGACGATATGCTTGCCTACATCTTGCTTGGTCTTCTCTTCCTCGGTTGATCAGAAGAGTGTGAACTGATTGGTTTCGGACAAGGAATCCAGCACACCGTTACGGCGCAAAATCTCAATCACGCTCTTGGTCAGCCCCGCGCGCTGCTGCAATTCCTCGATGGAGAACAGGTTGCCCTCGTTTCGAACCTCAACCAACCGCTTTGCGGCGGTATCGCCGAGCCCCGACAGCGCATTGAAGGGAATGCGGATCTTACCGTCCTCGGGTAAGAACGCACTCTCGTCCGATTTTTCCAGGCTGACGGGCAAAAACTTGATGCCTCTTGCCATGGCCTCCAGGACCAGAAGAAGCGTTGTCACCTGTTCTGCATCCTTTTGTGTGGAGTCTTCCTTTTCCTGCAATTCCGTGATGGTTTTTTCCACGAATTTCTTGCCCCGCAAAACGATCTCAGCATCGAATCCGCCGGGGGCAACCGTCAGGAATGCCGCATAGAACTCCATAGGATAGTGAATTTTGTACCACCCCAGGCGAATGGCCGACATGACGTATGCGGCGGCATGAGCCTTGGGGAACATATATTTGATTTTTTTACAGGAAGCGATATACCATTCGGGCACGCCGTGCGCCAGCATATCCTCTTCGTATTCGGGCTTCAGGCCCTTGCCCTTTCGCACGTCCTCCATGATCTTGAAGGCCACGCCGTTATCAAGGCCGTGACGAATGAGGTAAAGCATGATGCCGTCACGCGTACCCACAACCTCGGAAATATCGCAAGTGCCCGCGCGGATCAGATCCTGCGCATTGCCGAGCCACACGTTTGTGCCGTGTGTCAAACCCGAGATCTGCAAAAGGTCGGCAAAGTTTTTCGGCTTTGCGTCAAGAAGCACCTGCTGAATGAAGGAGGTACCCATTTCGGGCAGACCGTACGTACCAAGCTGACAGCCGAGAATGTCCGACGGCGCAATGCCGAGCGGCTTTGTGGAAAGGAAAAGCTCGTACACTGCTTTATCGTTCATCTTGACGTCCAAAACGCTTGTGTTCGTATAACGCTCAAGCATTTTATACTTGGTCGGCATATCGTGTCCAAGCTCGTCCAGCTTCAGAATCGTATCGTGCAGATAGGAGAACTGGAAGTGCGTGGTGATGATGTCCGAGTTCGGATCGTCTGCGGGGTGCTGGACGGGTGTGAAATCGTAGACCTCGTAGGCACGCGGCACAACGATGATACCGCCGGGGTGCTGCCCTGTTGTCCGCTTGATACCGACACAGCGGTTGACGATCTGCGAAACCGAGGCAGGAGAAAGCGAGAGCTTGCGTTCCTCAAGATATTTCTTGACGAAGCCGAACGCGGTTTTATCGGCAAGCGTACCGATCGTGCCCGCGCGGAAGACGTTTCCTTCACCGAAAAGCTCTTCGGTATACTTATGCACGCGTCCCTGCACATCGCCCGAGAAGTTCAAATCGATATCGGGGGATTTATCTCCCTTGAAGCCAAGGAAGGTTTCAAAAGGAATATCATGACCGTCATTGATCATCAGAGTGCCGCATTCGGGACAGTTCTTATCGTCAAGATCAAAGCCCGAGCCGACCGAGCCGTCGGTAAAGAACTCGGTATGGCGGCACTTGGGGCAACGGTAATGCGGCGGCAACGGATTGACCTCGGAAATGCCCGACATCGTGGCGACGAAGGACGAGCCGACCGAGCCGCGCGAGCCGACAAGATAGCCGAGGCTTTCGCTATAGGCCACAAGCTTGACGGCAATCATGTAAAGCACCGCAAAGCCGTGCTTGATGATCGAATCAAGCTCGCGGGAGAGTCTGTCCTCCACCAATTTGGGGAGCGGATCGCCGTACCAGTCCTTGGCGCGCCGCCAGCAGCTTTCGGTTAATTCCTGCTCCGCGCCTTCCATTTCGGGGGTGTACTGGCCGTCGGGAATCGGCAGAATATCCTCCACCATTTCGGCAATTTTGTTCGGATTGGTGATGACGACCTCACGCGCCTTTTCTTCGCCCAGATAAGAAAACTCCTCAAGCATTTCCTCGGTTGTGCGGAAGTAAAGCCCCGAATCCTTATCGGCATCGGCAAACTTTTTGCTTGCCAAAAGAATTTTGCGGTAAAGATCGTCCTCCTCGTTCATGAAATGCGCATCGCACGTGGCAACCACGGGCTTGCCCAGCTTTTCGCCAAGCGCAACGATGCGGCGGTTCAGATTGCGAAGTGCTTCTTCATCCTCCGCCTTGCCCGATTCAATGAGAAAGCGGTTATTGCAAAGCGGCTGGATCTCCAGATAATCGTAAAAGGAGGCGATCTCCTCGATATCCGAAGCGGGGCGATTATCGAGAATGGCCGTGAAAAGCTCGCCCGCCTCGCAGGCCGAGCCGACGATCAACCCTTCCCTATGCTCGGAAAGAAGCGTTTTGGGAATACGCGGGAAACGGCGGAAGTACTGCAAATAGCTTGCCGAGATCAACTTGTAAAGATTCTTCAAGCCATCTTTATTTTTAGCGAGAAGAATCATATGATACGGCTTCAAAAGCAAGGGATCTGTCTGCTCGCTCATATTGCGGATCATGCTGTCAAAATCCTGCACGCCCTCCTCGCGGAGCTGACGCTGCATGCAGAAGAAGATGTTGGCAAGCATTTCGGCATCGTCGGCGGCACGGTGGTGATCAAAATCGCCAAGACCGTAATGCTCGGCCACGATATCCAATTTATGCTTTTTCAGCTCGGGGTTCAGGTAGCGGGAAAGCGCCACGGTATCAAGATAGGACGAATTGAATGCAAGCCCCAGCCTGTCCGCTGCCGCACGCACGAATCCGACGTCAAAGAGCGCATTGTGTGCGATCAGAAGCCGATTGCCGATATAGTCGAGAAACTGCGGAAGAACCTCTTCGATTGCAGGCGCATCGGCCACCATAGCGTTTGTGATGCCCGTCAGCTTGGTGATTTCCTCGGGAATTTCCTTGCTCGGCTTGACAAACGTGCCGTAGCGCGAAACCACCTCGCCCTCACGGATCATGACCGCGCCGATCTCGATGATCTCGCAGGTCGCATTGGAAAGACCGGTGGTTTCAAGGTCGAAGACCACCATTTCGTCGCTGAATGCGGGACGGCTTGTCCCATAAAAGGCGCGGGCGGTATCGTTGACGAAATAGGCCTCCATGCCGTAGAGGACTTTCAAATCGCATGCGCCCTCCTTGCGCGCTTTTTTGAGCGCAAGCATAACCTCGGGAAAGCTCTGCACGTTGCCGTGGTCGGTCACCGCCACCGCCTTATGCTTCCAGCGAACGGCAGTTTCCACAAGCTCGGCTGGCGAAATCAAGGCGTCCATGGCCGACATATTGGTATGTAAGTGCAATTCGACACGCTTTTCCTCGGCGCGATCCATGCGCTTTTCTTTTTTGATCATGACGATGGCCTTGGGAGCGCAGATCATTTCGCCGTCGTATTTATCGGGATAGACAGTACCGCGCACGGCAATACACTTGCCCGCCTTGACGCTTTTGAGCCAGCCCGATTCCTCTGCCGTCATGCTTTTTTTGACGTAGATCGAGCCAATGCCGTCGGTGATACCGATATTGACAGTCAGATTGAGACCGTTATTGCGCTCCTTAACGTTGACCTCAAAGACCTCGCCGAGCAGCGTATAGGTTCCCTTTTCACCAAGGGCATGGGCAATCGGCGTGGGATTGGCAACCTCGAAGGGATTGCCGAGCACCTCTTCGGGTTCTTTTGTGAGAAAGGTGATCAAGCCGACCCGATAGCCGCCGTCCACCTCTTCGATTTCGCGGCCGCCCTCGCGGTCAAGCACCGACACCACGCGTTCAAATCCCTCGGGAATCTCGGGCGATGCCGCGGTCGCTTTACGTGCCTGAGTTGCCGCATATTCCTCTGCGCGGCGCGCATTTTCGCGCGCCTCCTCACCGTAACGGCGCAGTACGTCCTCGCGCGCGCGCTCACGCTCCTGCATATAAAACGCAAGCTGTGCCGAGGGGCGGAGCACCATTTTTCTGACGACACCGTAACGCGAGAAAAGAATCTGCGAGAGAATATCCGAGGTATGGCGGCTTTCGAGTAAGGAAACGCCGTTTTCATCGTAAAGCAGCTCCGCCGTGACGGTTTCGCCGTCGTCTGTATAGGAAACGCCCTCGAAAAAGCCGCGGGTGATCGCACCGATGCGAACGGCCTCATCGGTGATCTCGCGCATGCGCTCCAGCGAAAAAAGCTGCGGCGGAAAATGCGGAAAGATCCACACGGAGCGCAGTCCGTAGCACTGACGCAAATCTGCCTCCACGCGATGCAAAAAGCTATCTTCAACGTGAAAATCGAAGGTCATTTCGATCTCCACGCGCTCGGGGGATTCCTTAGAGGGGTGCATACGCAAGGAAAGATCGTGACCCGCATCCAATATGCACCGAGTCTCGTCGTCAGGCAAATAACGACGAAAAATTTCTGTGAGCTTTTTCGTAATTGCCATTCATTACTCCATGATTTTTCAAATTCTTTGCTTTATGCCTGCAATGCAAGCCTTTTAACCTCTTCGACCAGACGGGGCACGACCTCGGAGGCAGGAATTTTCGTGATAATTTCTCCGTGACGGAAAAGCAGGGCTTCATCAACGCCGCCCGCAATGCCGACGTCGGCTTCGCGCGCTTCCCCCGGGCCGTTCACGGCACACCCCATGAAGGCGACCTTGACGGGGCACGTTGCAAGCCCTTCCTCGGCGATCGCTTCCTCAAAGCGGTGCAAAAGCGGGATCAGATCGATCTTGGTTCTGCCGCAGGTCGGGCAGGAAATGATTTCAAGGCTCGGTCGACCGAGATGCAACGCCTGCAAAATCTCCTGCGCCGCACTGATCTCACGGACGGGATCGGCCGTCAAGGAAACGCGCACGGTATCTCCGATGCCCTCTGCGAGCAAGGTGCCGATGCCGATGGCGGAGCGCAAGCGTCCGCGCGCTTCTCCGCCCGCCTCGGTGACACCGAGGTGCAAGGGACAGGCCGTACGCTCGGCAAGCAAGCGGTTGGCCTCGATCATCTCGCGCACACCCGATGCCTTGACCGACACGACGGTATCGTAAAAGTCGAATTTTTCAAGAAGAGCGACGTGAAAAAGCGCGCTTTCCGCCAAGGCCTCGGCCGTGGGCGCACCGTATTTGGCAAGAATGTTTTTCTCAAGAGAACCGCTATTGACACCGATACGAATGGGAACACCTGCCGCACGGCAAGCGTTTGTGACGGCACGCACGCGCTCGTCACTGCCGATATTGCCGGGATTGATGCGGATCTTATCCGCGCCCGCCGCCACGCATTCCAGCGCAATGCGGTAGTCAAAATGGATATCGGCAACCAGCGGCACCTGCACACCCTGCTCCTTCAGATAGGAAAAGATAGGGGCAGCATCACGGTCGGGCACGGCCAGGCGCACGATCTCGCAGCCCGCCCTTTCAAGCGCACGCACCTGCATCAGCGTGCTTTCGCGATCGTGAGTATCGGTATTGGTCATGGACTGGATCGAGATCGGTGCATTGCCGCCGATACGCAATCCGCCTACCTTCACTTCACGGGATACACGGCGATTATCTTGATACGTCATAGTCGTTTCTCACTTCTTAAAAAATTTGTAGAATATCCTTAAAGCAGATCAGAATCATCAGTCCGAAAAGAACCGTGATACCGATGCCGTTGATGGTTCGCTCGTATTTTTCGGGGATCGGCTTGCGGCGGATCATTTCGATCAGAATGAAAAGAATGCGGAAGCCGTCGAGCGCGGGGATCGGAAACAAATTGAAAAGACCGATATTGATGGCCACCGCCGCCACAAGATAAAGAAAGGACATCAGACTGACAGCGGCTACCTCGCTCATGGCGGATGCCGCCCCCACAGGTCCCGAGACCACACCGAGGCTGTAGCGTCCCGTGATGAGATCAAAGACCGTGGTAAAGACCATACGAATGAGATTGTATGAGCTGAAGACGGTTTGCTTCAGCACAGTCGACGGTGTTTTGCGCACCTCCATCACGCGGAAGAAGGGCTCGGCAAATTCCTCGCCCTGCTCGGTATAAACCTTGAAATCAACATCGCGAACCGTCATTTTTTTGCCGTTTCTGACGATCTCAAGATCGATCGGCTCAATGCCCTTGCGCGAGATCTCAAAAAAGAGATCAGACGCGATATGCACGGCCGTTCCGTCCACGGAAACGATCTCGTCACCGAGCTGCAAGCGATCCTCCTGCGCATAGCCCGAGACCTTTTCCTCGTATTCCGCGCTTAACTCTCCGATCGTCGTGCCGCCTGCGGGCGTGTATAACACGTAGCAAAAGACCAACAAAAAGCCGAGCAGAAGATTCATCAGCGCACCTGCCGCCGTGATGATCAGGCGTTGCCAGGCGGGCTTCTTCGGCAGGGCATTCGGATCGTCCGATTCATCGTCTTCGCCCGCCATGCTGACGTAACCGCCGATCGGGAACATGCGGAGCGAATAGGTGATGCCTGTTTTTTTGGACTCGTACCACACAAGCTTCGGCCCCATACCGATCGAAAATTCAAAAATCTTGACGTGGCAAGCGCGTGCCGCAATGAAATGACCAAGCTCATGCACGAAGATCAGAATGCCGAATGCCAGAACGGCAAGCAAGACGTAAAGAATCTGCATAGTTACCCCTTATTTTTTGAAAGCAGAGCTGCCGCCTCGCGGCGTGCTTCCGTATCGTAATTCAAAATTCCTTCAAGCGTATGCTCGTTTTGTGAAAAGGAAAGCTTTTCCACGGTTTCACCAACCAATTCACCAATGCCGAGAAAAGAAAGCTTTTCCGAAAGGAACGCGGCAACCGCCACCTCATTGGCCGCATTCAAAACGGCTGGCAATGCACCGCCCGCTAAAACAGCACGGTACGCAAGCGGCAGAAGCGGAAAATTCTCGCTGTCGGGTGCGGCAAAGTGCAATTCGCCCATCGTAGCCAGATCAAGCGGTGCGCACACACCCGACGCACGCTCGGGATAGCTCATGGCATACTGCACGCACATACGCATATCGGGCAGACTCATTTCGGCAATGACTGCACCATCAATATATTCCACCGCCGAGTGAATTATACTTTCACGGTGGACGACAACGCGCACCTGAGAGGGCTTCACGCCGAAGAGATGCACGGCCTCGATCACTTCAAAGCCCTTGTTCATCATATCGGCCGAATCGACTGTGATCTTTGCACCCATTTTCCAGGTGGGATGCGCCAGCGTTTGCTGCAGAGTGACCGATGCAAGCTCGGCACGGCTCTTGCCGAAAAAGGGGCCGCCCGAGGCCGTCAGCCAAAGGTTTCTGACCTCGCTTGCCCGCCCTGCCTGCAGGGACTGAAAAATGGCGGAATGCTCGCTATCCACGGGAATGATCTCCGTCTTTTTCTCACGGGCGCGCCCCATCACAAGCTCACCCGCGACCACAAGCGATTCTTTATTGGAAAGGGCCAATCTCTTCCCTGCGTCGATCGTGGCAAGCGTGGGGGCAAGACCTGCCGCACCGAGCACCGCATTGACAACAGTTTCTGCCTTTGACATGGCAATGGATTCGGTCAAGTCCGAAGCGCCGCCAAGAACGCAGACCTCGGTATCGGCAAGACGGAGGCGCAGATCCTTTGCCGCCGCCTCGTCTGCCATCACGCAATAGGTGGGCAGAAATTCACGCGCCAGCGCTTCCATGCCCGCGGCATCGCGATTGGCACTCAAAAGATCAACGCGGATATCCGCATGACGTGCCACGTCAAGTGCCTGTCGCCCGACAGAGCCAGTGGCACCGAGCACCGCCGCGATTTTGGGCATACCGTTTCTTTTCGTATCAGTAAGCATCATCTTAACCTTTCGGAATCAGAACCAAAGAATATTCGCACCGAGCAAGGAAACGTCCGTGCCGAGCAGGGTTGCGAAAAGCAGCAAAAGCGGGGCAACGGCGATCACCGAGTCAAAGCGGTCAAGCACACCGCCGTGGCCGGGGAAAAGCGCGCCGTAATCCTTGAGATCGTATTCTCTTTTGAGAAGCGAGGCTGTCAAATCGCCCACCTGCGAGGCAAGCGAAAGAATCGCCCCTGCCAAGGCAAGCCAAAGGATATTGGCCTCGCCGATCAGATCGAAATGCGAAAGAATGAAGCCGAACAGTGCGGCCACCAACGCGGAAAAGACCACGCCGCCGACCGAGCCCTCCACCGTCTTTTTGGGGCTGACGGCAGGACAAAGCTTGTGCCGTCCGATGGCTCTGCCCGTGAAATAGGCAAAGGTATCCGAGATCCACGAGCCGATAAAGGCGAAAATCGCAAGATAAAGTCCGCCCATTCTCCGCAAAAGCGCGAGCGAAGAAAAGCCGAGCGTGACGTAAACTGTCATGAGAAGGAAGGAAAGCACGACGCTGAAGCGCACGCGCCCGCCTGTGAGAATGCTGTAAACAAAAGTGACAAATGCAAATAAGACCACCGACGTGATCAGAACCGTCAGATAAGCAGAAGGACGGATCGCGCCTTGCTCGGGCAAAAGGAGAAATGCGCGAGAGTCAAGCAGATGCGAAAGCAAGGGCAATGCAAAAGAAAAGACGTAGGCGGGCAGCATCAGGGCATAATTTCGGCGAATCCCGAAAAGGCCTGCCAATTCATAGATGCCGACGGCCGAAAGAAGTGCGCACAAAAGCGGAAAAACCACCGTATTCGAAAGTGCGAAGGCCGCAACCAAAATCACGGTCAGCACCGCACCCGTAATCACTCTCTGTTTCATTTGATCATCATATCCTTTCTTTTTTGAGGGAATGAAAAAAGAGGGAAAGCAACAATAGCAAAAGCCTTGTTGTCCATAAAAAGCCTAAAAACAAGCCACCGTAAAAAGCCGAAAAAACGCGACTTCGGGGCTGCCGCGATCGGGTGCAGAAGAGCTTATGCTCTGCACGCAATGCGGCAACCCCTATGCACGTGCGGTATCAAAGACCGCCGAAACGACGGTGTCTTGTGAGAAAATCGCGGATGATCTCATCAAGATCATCGTTTGTAAGATCGGGCCAAAGCGTTTTGGTGAAGCAAAGCTCCGCATAAGCGGACTGCCAGAGCAGGAAGTTGGAAAGGCGTACGTCGCCGCCCGTTCGCACGACAAGATCGGGATCGGGGGATTCGTGCGTATAGAGCTTGCCCGAAAGATCGTCTTCGGTAATCTCGCTCTTCCCTTCCGCGATCAGCGCGTTGCAGGCGTGAACGATCTCCGCGCGCGCGCCGTAGTTCAAGGCAATATTGAGCGTCAGCGGTTTTTCGCGCGATACGCGTTCAAGCTCGATGGCCTTTTCACGCAAGGTGGCAGGCAAACGCGCCTTATCGCCGAGAAAGACGTAGCGCACGTTTTCAACGTCAAGCAAGGTAAAGGCCTCGTCAAGATAGCGCTCGAGGATCAGCATAATGGTATCCACTTCCTCTTGCGGACGCGACCAGTTCTCCGTGGAGAAGGCATAAACGGTGGCTGTCTTGATGCCGATATCACCGCAATGGCGGACAAGCCGACGCATGGCCTCCGCCCCCTGCTTATGACCAAAGGTGCGGGGCATGCCGCGCTTCTTGGCCCAACGGCCGTTGCCGTCCATAATGAAAGCAATATGCTTCAGTCTGCCCTCGCATGCGGGCGGGGGCAGCTTCTTTTTCCGATGAAATCCAAGCATGGTCAGATTGCCATGATTTCCTTGGTCTTATCGTCGGTGATGCGATCAACCTCTTTGATGTTCTTATCGGTCAGATCCTGGATCTCCTTGTCGCTCAATTTGGCTTCGTCCTCGGTCGTTTCGGAGGCCTTCTTCATGGCCTTGACCTTATCGTTTGCTTCACGGCGGATGTTACGGAGCGCAACCTTCGCATCCTCGCCCATCTTGGAGATGCTCTTGGCAAGCTCGCGGCGGCGCTCTTCGGTCAGCTGCGGGAAGGTGAGGCGGAGCACACGGCCGTCATTCTGGGGAGGAATGCCAAGGTCGGATGCGAGAATCGCCTTTTCCATGCCCTTCAGCGTGGAGGCGTCCCAAGGCTGAATGGTCAGGGTGCGCGCGTCCGTCACCTTGATCTCGGCCATCTGGTTGATGGGTGTCTGCGTGCCGTAATAATCCATGGTGATCTTCGAGAGTACGTCGGGAGTTGCGCGGCCTGCGCGGATGGTCATCAGATTCTGCGAGTAAGAGTCAAGGCTCTTTTGCATTTTTGCCTTGTATTCGGTAAGATCGAGTTTCATTTGTTTGTCTCCTTTTGATTTGAATATGTTTTATTTTTAATTACTCGGTAACCGTCGTGCCCGTGCATTCACCCGTCACGGCACGGTAGATGTATTCGGCATCAAAAAGACCGAACACAAAGATGGGCATATGCGTATCCATGCAGAAGGCAGTGGCTGTGGAATCAATGGCCTTCAAGCCGCCCGAAAGGATATCGCGGTAGCTGATGCTGTCCAGACGCACGGCGCTCGGATCCTTGGCAGGATCTGCCGTATAAATGCCGTCGATATTCTTGGCCATGAGCATCACGTCCGCGCCGATCTCTGCCGCACGGACAGCGGCCGCCGTATCGGTTGAGAAGAAGGGTGTGCCAAGGCCGCCCGCAAAGATCACCACGCGCCCGTTTTCAAGATGCTCAACCGCACGGTCACGCGTATAGGGCTCGCCCACGTTTTTCATTTCAAAAGCGGTCATCACGCGCGCATCAATACCCTCGCGGATGAAAACGTCCTGCAAGGCAAGTGAATTGATGGCGGTGGCAAGCATACCCATATAATCGGCACGCACCTGATCCATTTCCTTGCCCTGTCTGCCGCGCCAGATATTGCCGGCACCGACAATGATGCCGATCTGCACGCCGAGTGCCATACATCTTTTCAGCTGTGTTGCGATCTCGCGCACAAAGGTCTCATTGACAATGCCGCCCTCACCTGCCGACAAAGCCTCTCCCGAAAGCTTCAGAAGAATGCGGCGGTAGCGTGCTTGTCCGTTCACGGTTTGTTCCATAAAAAAGCCCCTCCAAAAAGAATAATTTATCTATACTTTAATATTGTACTAAATTTTTTTTATTTTGTAAACACTTATTTTGTAATTTTTTTGAAAACAAGTGATTTTTCAACGAAAAAAGACCGTTTGACCTCGGTGCAGGCGCCCATTTTGGCACAGCACCGAAGCAAACGGTCTGCAAGAAAGCTCGTCAGGCCCGGAAATTCACCGCCAAAGCCACTTCCCTTGCGTCGGTCCGCGCAAGGGCATCCTGCCGACAGTCAAGCACCGAGCAAACGCGCGCCGTGGCATAAGAAAGCACACAAACGCCGTTCACAATACAGGTACGTTCGCTTTGCGAAAGCCTTGCAAGGCGAAAAAACGTGCGCAAGGGCATGCGGTTGCGGTGCAACTCTCGTTTCAGAAAGGGAAAATCAATGGTCATCAGAGCCTCCTAAGGAAATGTGGGATCAGTGCGAGCAATGATCCTTTTTATTGCAAGGGGAGCAAGGGGGTGCGGGGGTGCGGCAATCGGCACCCGATACCGAAAGTGCAGGCGGTGAAAATTCCTGCACGGGGAATGCCATGGAACGGAAGAGCTTGCAAGGATCGTCCTCCTCTGCCACGGTGCATTCCTTATCGGGCACGGCATAATCGCTTGCGTTGATCAGATACTGCGCAGGGCGTTCGATGCGAATGACCGAGAAAATACCGAGGGAAACGTAAAGACGGTTTTCGCAGTCCTCGTCTGTCAATTCGCCCATAAAGCAACGGCGCACCTCGTTCGGCACCTCGTCGCACGAGCAGCAGCAATAGCAGCAGGACGCGGGAGTATAACTGCCCACCTTCACGCCGAGAACGATGGGAGAGGCAATCTCAGCCACACCGATCGGCAGATTGGTATCCACCTCACACGCGGTCATGGGTGTGCAGGGATCGGCACCGGGAATACTGCGGAAGATCTGCACGGAGCCTTCGCTGCCGTACAGGATCACGCGCTTTTCGATAACGGCAAGGCCGTCAAATTCCTGCGCACGGCCGGGGCCGACGCAAGCCTCAAAGGTGATCTTGATATAAGAACGCACGGTGATCTGATAAAAGCCGCGGTTGAACTGGACAGGGTCAACACCCACGTATGTCCAAATAATGGTCGCGCACTTGGCGCGAACGGTGTTCGTATGCCGGACGATCTCCTGTCCCATCGGGCAGAGATAGACGCGCACGTCTTCATAGCAATCTCTGTCACGGCAGGAATCAAGCACACGGTAGGTATCGATGCAGACGGTTTCGCTTCTGCCGCCGGCGGCAGGCAAACCGAAGCAGGAACACTTGTTGTCAGACATTGAAGATTCCTCCAAAAATAATATCGAGGCGCTTGAACACCTCGATATCATTCTATGCAGAAACACAAAAACTGTCAAACAAGTTTCAATTTCAGTCGATATATTTTTTCAACTCGACGGGAAGTGCTTCAGGTGCCGAGGAAACCGTCATCACGCAATCGAAATGATAGGTTTCGGCAAGCTTGGCGATCTCTTCAACGAAGGTTGCAAATGCTTTCGTGTCGTTGGCGCAGATCTTCAGCGCGGAATCGATGAAAATATTGGTAATATCGTGATCGCTGGCAGCGATACCGGCAACGAAGCCGTAAAGTGCCTGCGCATCTTCTATCGCAAACTGTTTGGTATCGATCAGACGGGCCTTATAAGTGATATCAAAATTCAGCTTATTTCCCTGCTCGATGCAAATGACCGAGCCCTTGCTCTGTTCGGCAGACGTATTGACCATGTCGATCAGAGTTTTCGTTTTACCCGTACCAACAACACCGACAATCAATTTTACCATAATTAAGTACCTCCTGCGATCAAAAAATAGATTTGGTGTATCCTTGTCTATATGATACACCAAATCTACGAAAAAATCAAGTGCTTTTTAACATTTTTTACAAAAAAATTCGATTTTTTTGCAATTATTCCATTCTCGCGCGCAGGGCCTCTCCCGCCTCCTCGTAGCCGGGTTTGCCGAGCAAAGCGAACATGTTCTTTTTGTACGCCTCCACACCGGGCTGATCGAAGGGATTGACGCCGAGCAGATAGCCCGAAACGGCACACGCGAGCTCAAAGAAATAAACGAGATAGCCGAAGGAAGCGGCACTTCTGTCAGAAAGCTCAATGACGAGGTTCGGCACCTGACCGTCGGTGTGTGCAAAGAGCGTGCCGAGCATAGCGGTTTTGTTCACCTCGTTCAGGCTCTTGCCCGCAATGAAGTTCAGGCCGTCCACGTTTGCTTCGTCGTGAGGAATGAGATATTCCGCGCCCATATCGCGAATGTCAAGAACGGTTTCAAAGATATGGCGGGCGCCGTCCTGAATATACTGGCCGAGCGAGTGAAGATCGGTGGAGAAAATGACCGATGCGGGGAAAAGGCCCTTCTGATCCTTGCCTTCGCTTTCGCCGTACAGCTGCTTCCACCATTCGTTCAGCATCAGCTGATGGGGTTCGTAGCCAACGAGAATTTCGGTCTTTTTACCCTTGCGGTAAAATACGTTACGGTATGCCGCATAGCGAAGAGCGGCATTCGTATCGAGATCGTCGCTCGCATAGTCCTCTCTTGCCTTAGCTGCGCCCTGCATCATGGCGGCAATATCAATGCCCGCGCAGGCGATCGGCAAAAGGCCGACTGCCGTCAGAACCGAGAAACGGCCGCCGATGTCATCGGGAACAACGAAGGTTTCAAAGCCGCTTTCGTCCGAAAAATGCTTGAGTGTACCGCGTGCGCGGTCGGTCGTGACGAAAATGCGCTCGCGCGCGCCGTCAACACCGTATTTCTTAACCATCAGCTCGCGGAACACGCGGAAGGCAATCGCGGGCTCGGTGGTCGTGCCCGACTTCGAGATGACGTTGATGCAAATATCCTTGCCCTCGCAAATGGCGAGCAGCTCGGAGAGTGCGGCGGCACTGATATTATTGCCCGAAAAATAGATGTCGGGCGTGTCTTTCTGAAGATCGTTATAAAGAGGAGACTTCACAAATTCGATGGCGGCACGCGCACCGAGATACGAGCCGCCGATACCGATGACCACACGAATATCACAGCTCTTTTTGATACGCGTGGCGGCATCGAGAATGCGGGCAAATTCTTCTTTATCATAATTAACGGGAAGGTCCATCCAGCCGAGAAAATCACTGCCGGGGCCGTTCTTTTTCTGTAAGGCCTCCAAAGCACCGCTGACGGCAGGCCGTAAATTGTCAAGTTCATGGGGAGCAACGAAAGGCGTTGCAAATTTTTCGTTCAAGCGAACAGTCATGGGGTATCCTCCGTTTCAACAACTGCATAATCATAGATTACCCAAACATTATACAACCAAACCACCGAAAAAGCAAGTGCTTTCTCGGGAAAAAACGTCAAAATTTGAATTTTTTTAGGCAATGAAGAAATTGCGGAGCATACGCAGGAAAAAATCACCGAAGCCGATTCTCGAAATCGCCTCGTCGGAAACGATCTGCGAAGAGCCGATTTTGCGTTCGCCAACGTAATAACCGATCTCCCCCACCACTTCCCCCTTCAGAACGGGCGCGGTCAGTCGGTCGCTGATCTGAATCTTCTTGACGATATTTTTGGCGTCCGCCTTGTCAACGAGCAAGGAGATCTCCTTCGAGGAAACACCGCAAAGATCGCGCACGCCGCCGCGCACGGGCAAGCTACCCAGCGACTCGCCCGCCTCGTGATAGGAGGCATAGTTGGCAAAGCCGTAGTCAAGCAGCTTTTTTGCCGTTTCGTTGCGCACGTCACGCGTGGGGGAGGCCATGACGACCGCCACCAGGTGCATGCCGTCACGCTCGGCGCTTGCACTGATGCAGAACTTGGCCTTGGAGGTCGAGCCTGTTTTGAGCCCTGTCGCCCCCGGATAAAAGCGCACGAGACGGTTGGTGTTTGTCAAGGTGAATTCGCCGTTTCTGATCGTATCCTGCCATGTCTTTGTAAAGCGCAGAATCTCTTCGTGCGAAAGAAGCGCGCGCGACATGATGGCGATATCCCGCGCACTTGTCACGTGATTGACCGTGCTGTCGTCAAGGCCGTTCGTGTTTTCAAAATGCGTATTGCGCATGCCGAGCTCGCGCGCACGGTCATTCATCTTTTTGACAAACGCCTCTTCACTGCCCGCCAGATGCTCGGCAAGCGCAAGGGCGGCATCGTTTGCGCTGGCGATCACCACGCTCTTGACGAGATCCTCCACGCTCATCTGCTCGCCCACCTCAAGATAGATCTGCGAGCCGCCCATGGACGTGGCGCGCTCACTTGCGGTGACCGTATCCTCCCACGCGATCTTCCCTGCTTCAATCGCCTCCATGACGAGCAAAAGCGTCATCACCTTGGTCACCGAGGCGGGCGGCAATGCCTGATCGGGATTTTTGGCATACAGAATCTCACCCGTGCGCACGTCCATCAGAACCGCCGATACGGCATCCACGTCAAACGGCGCGTTTTCCGAGATCGCCGTCGGGGAGGCTGCCGCCGTCAGGGCGCATGAAAGGCAAAGGATCAGCGAAAGAAAAAAGACCGCCCCTCTTTTCAAAGAAGCTTTCATAGATTTGTACCTCACATTCTTGCGTTTTTGGTACAATCATATGTCTGTCCTTCAAAAAATAGAAGCGGTTTTTGTGCAGAAGAAATTACTTCTTCCTTTCGGGCACGAAGAACATAAAGGCAAGCGAGCTCAAAAGCAGCATCATGGGATAGAAGAGATGCGAAATAACGTCAAAGGCGCTGATGCTGATACCGAGCACGTTGGCGGCGGAAAGGGCGACCAGCATCTGCGCGCCGTACGGCAGAACACCCTGGAAGATGCAGGAGAAAGTATCGAGAATTGAGGCTGTCTTTCGGGGCGAGATGCCGTATTCCTTCGCCATTTCCGTGGCAATGGGATTGGCCATGACGATGGCGACGGTATTGTTGGCGGTGGCGATATCCATGAGCCCGACAAGCAAGCCGATGCCGAGCTGACCGCCGCGGCGGCCGCGGAAGACGCGGCGAATGCCGTTGAGCAAGGCCTGAAAGCCGCCCGCTTCACGAATGAGCGCGCAAAGTGCCGCCACCAGCACCGCGACCATCGAGGTTTCAAGCATACCCGAAACGCCGCCGCCCATATTCTCGAGCAGCGACGGAAAGCTGACCGCACCCGTTGCAAGCATGATGACCGCGCCCGTGACGATGCCGACGAGAAGCGTCAGAAAAACGTTGATGCCAATGATACCGCCGACAAGCACCAGAAGATACGGTATGATCTGGACGAGATCGTACGGCTTGGTTTCAAGCGGACGGATATCCGCACGCAGAGAAAGCACAAGGATCAGCACGAGCGTGACAATGGCGGCGGGCAACACGATGGCAAAATTGGTGCGGAACTTATCCTTCATTTTGCACCCCTGACCGTTGCAGGCGGCAATGGTGGTATCGGAGACAAAGGAGAGATTGTCACCGAACATCGCACCGCCCACAACCGTGCCGACGCACAAGGGCAAGGAGAAGCCCGACGTTACGGAAATGGCCACGGCGATCGGCGTGATCAACGTGATCGTGCCGACAGAGGTTCCCATCGCGGTGGAAACGAAGCAGCTGACAAGAAAAAGCACGCAAACGGCAAAGCGCGGCGGCACGATGGACAAAACGAAATAAGCCACGCTCTCGGCACTGCTCCGTCCGACAACGCCGACAAAAATGCCCGCCAACAGGAAGATGAGCAGCATGGTGATGATGTTCTGATCGCCCACACCCCGCCCCATCAGTGCAAGCTTTTCTTCAAATTTTACGCCTCTGTTCTGCAAGCAGGCGAAAAGAAGCGCAATCACGAAAATCACCACGATCGGCACCTTATAAAAGCCCATCGGGATCTCCATGATGTATTCAAAGGTAATGCCCAACCCCAAATAAAGTGCAATAAAAATACCGATCGGCAAAAGTGCCCAAGCGTTTCCTTTTTTCATATTGTTTTATCCTTTAATTTCAATTTGATTTTCTTCTTTGATCTGCGCATTGACCTTTTTCCAGTACGGTATGAAAAGCGCGAGCGCAGTCAGCATGGCGAGCACGTCCGAAATGGGCGTGGCAAACGGAATACCGTTGACTCCCGCCAGCGCATTCATGATGAACATAAAGGGCACGTCAAAGCCGCCCTTACGGACAAGCGACAAAAGCATCGGCTTGGTTTTCTGCCCCGTTGCCTGAAAGACCGTGATGATCATCATGGTCACCGAAATGGCAGGACAAGTGACGCAGATGATGCGCAGAAAATGCTGGCCGTACGCCACCGTTTGCGCATGATCGATAAAGAACCTCAGAACAGGCACGGCACACGTAAAGAGGAACACCGCCCCGACCGTGGCAACGATCAGGGTATACAAAAACGCGGTTTTGATGGCCGAGCGCATCCGACGATGGTTTTTCGACGCGTAATTATAGCCGATCAGCGGTAAAACGCCTTGCGTCATGCCGTTTGAAATGGCAAAGGCAAGCACGTCGATCTTTTTGGCAATGCCCATGCCCGCAATGGCTTCGTTTGAATAGGAAACCACCAGCTTATTCAGCACGATATTGGAAAACGTGCCCATCAGCATCATCATGAAGCTGGGGAATCCAACGAGCAGGATCTCTTTGGGAATACCTCCGCGCCACGTATAATGCTTCAAGGAAAATTTGATGGCCGTGATCTCTCGGCGGCGATAGAGCAATAGGAAGAAATAGAAGCACGCAATCAGATTGGAAAGCATGGTGGCAATCGCCGCGCCCTCCACACCGAGCCCGAACGCGAAAATGAAGATGGGGTCCAGTATGATATTCAGAACACCGCCGAGCGCCACGCCGATGCTGGCCTCCTTGGCACACCCTTCGGCACGCACGAGATGCGCCATGCAAGCATTCAGAACCGTGGGCACTGCCCCGACGGCAATCGTCCATAGCGCATAGTCCATACAAAAGCCGTAGGTGGCCGCGTCACTGCCGAGCAAGGGAAAGATGATCGGTGCCAGTGAATAAATGACAAGACCGTAGACAAGCGCGAAAAGCGCCGACGTATAGATGCTGAAGGAAGCAGACCTCTTGGCGCGCTCGCGATCCCCTGCCCCCAGACTGCGCGCAATCAGGCTTGCGCCGCCGATGCCGAACAGATTGGCAATACCCGTCATCATCACGAAGGGCGGCATGATCAAGGTGGCGGCGGCCACTTGATTCGGATCGTTCAGCTGTCCGATAAAGAAGGTATCTGCCATATTATAGATCACCGTGATGATCTGGCTGATGATGGTGGGGATCACCAGCGCAATGACGGCGCGTGGGATCGACCTTTTTTCAAAAAGCTCGGTTTGATCTGTTTTCATCACAAAAACCCTTCGATCGCAAAATTCATTGTTTTTCAAATTCCTATACTCATCAAAAGTCACTCTTCATGCGTAAGCATCCGCAGGATGCGTCTTTACCGAAACTTTTTCGCAAGGCGAAAAAGCTTCATGCGTAAGCATCCGCAGGATGCGTCGCCTCTATCCTGCAGGAGAAGGCTTTTATTTCACCATGCCGTAGCCGCCCGCATACTTGCTGACCTCGGAGGCGACCACAAAGACCTTACCGTCGCACGCACGGCGGATATCGCGCAGAACAGACGGCGTCTCCTTACGGGGCAGCACGATAAAAATCATATTCATTTTATCAACCGAGCCTTGCCCTGCAAAAACCGTATAGCCGCGCCCCTGCGCTTTGAGATACGCGGTAATCTTTTCGGTGCTTTCATCGCTTGCGATCAATTCAAGATTGGAGGTACCGAGCGCGATTTTATTCTCGATGCTCGAGCCGATGAAAAGCCCCGTCGCATAACCGACGCAATAGAAAAGAAGGAGCAGAAGGTTATCGCCGAGCGTACCGATCAGCGTGGAAATGACAAGTCCCCAGATGATACATTCAACGAAGCCGAGCCCTGCGGCCTTGAGACGCTGCCCCTTGACCATCATGCAGGTCTTTAAGGACTGAATGGAGATCTCGACGATTTTCGCGCCGCAAACGAGCAAGCAGACGAGAATCGGGCTGATCGATTCAAGAGTTTTCAAAAAATCCGACATTGTGTTTTATCCTTTACAGTGATTGATTGTTCTTCCGTGAACACACGGCAGGCCTTGACAGCACGGCGCCAGCCGCCGAGCTTTTCTTTTCGCTTTTCGGGGGAAATGGCGGGTGAAAATCTCCGTCCTTCGCCGAGCAAGCGCGTCAATTCCTCACGGTCACGGAAAAAGCCAACGGCAAGCCCTGCCAGAAATGCCGCACCGAGCGCGGTGGCCTCGGGGTTGGCAGGACACTGCACGTCAATGCAAGAAAGATCGCTTTGCATCTGCATCAGAAGGGCATTTGCAGAAGCACCGCCGTCCACCTTCAGGCAGGTGATCGCGTTTTCGCCCGACTCTGTCTTCATATCGTTATTCATGGCAAAAAGCACGTCCTCGGTCTGATAGGCAATCGCTTCAAGTGCGGCGCGAATGATGTGATTTTTCCCTGTGCCCGCACTCAAGCCGACGACCGTACCGCGCGCGTGCATATCCCAATGCGGCGCACCGAGCCCCGCAAAGGCGGGCACGAGATAAACGCCCTCCGTATCCTCGACCTGTGATGCAAAATATTCGCTATCCCGCGCATCGCGGATCATCTTGAGCTCGTCGCGCAACCAACGCACGACGGCACCGCCGGCAAAAACGCTGCCCTCAAGCGCGTATTCGAGCGGCCGCCCCTTTTCGGTTGCGGCCACGGTGGTGAGCAGACCTGCACGGCTCATAACCGCTTGGTTGCCCGTATGCGCCAGCAAAAAGCAGCCTGTGCCATAGGTATTCTTGGCACTTCCCTTTTGGAAGCACCCTTGGCCAAAGAGCGCCGCCTGCTGGTCGCCCGCAATGCCGCTGATCGGAATGCGTGCGCCCATACATTCAAAATCGCCGTAAAGCTCGCTGCTGCTTTTGATCTCGGGCAGCATGGCGCGCGGAATACCGAGCATGGAGAGCATTTTTTCGTCCCACTCGCCCGTATGGATATTGCAGAGCATGGTTCTGGAGGCATTGGTTCTGTCGGTGATGAAGACGCGCCCCTCGGTCAGCTTATAGACCAGCCACGTATCAATCGTGCCTGCGGCAAGCTCGCCTGCCTCCGCTTTTTCCTTCGCACCCTTCACGTTTTCGAGGATCCATTTGATCTTGGTGCCGCTGAAATACGGATCAAGGCGCAGGCCCGTGATCGCGCGGATCTCGTCGGCAAAGCCGTTTTTCTCCAGCTCCTCGCAGATGGGAGCCGTCCGTCTGCATTGCCAGACGATGGCGGGGGCGATTGGCTTGCCCGTCGCCTTTTCCCAGACCACCACGGTTTCACGCTGATTGGTGAGGCCGAGCGCGGCGATTTCGTCGGGGGAAATGCCGCTTTTGGCAATACATTCGGTCATAGCGGCATATTGGTTGGCATAGATCTCCATCGGATTTTGCTCAACCCACCCCGATTTCGGATAATACTGCGTAAACTCATGCTGTGCCATTGACACGATCCTTGCGTTTCGGTCGAAAAGAATGGCACGCGCACTGGTTGTCCCCTCGTCAAGTGCGAGTATGTATTTTTTCATAAAAGTCTCCATTCGGCCGCCGAAAGCGGCATCACTTCATTGAAGATTTCACTGAGAAACGCGCTTACCTTCAGCGTTTCTTTGCGCAAGCAGAGCGGTCAGCCAGGTGCTTATCCACCAATTTTTCATAGGCGGCGGTTTTTTCGATAATGGTTTTCAAAAGCGTATCGAGCTCCGTGCCGTCGCGGTAATCGGCAGGAGCAAAATATCTGATGCGATCCTCGCCCATCATGCGTATGACCTTCTTTTTATTCTGCGTTTCGGGATCGTAGACACCGATCGAATGACCGCCGTAGGAATTCACCAATTTCATGCATGGGATATCGGTATCGCTATCACCGATATAGACCATATTGCGGAAGGGCACGCGGATCTGATCCTCGGGGAAATAATCGTTGACGGCGGGATCGTTGACGTCAAGCACGCCCTTTTCAATACGGAAAAGGAACTGTGTTTTATTAGTGTAATTGACCACCTGCGCAGGCCACTTGGCCACACCGCGGTCATTGAAATAAAAGGAGCTGGCATAGATCTTTTCAAACGCACCGTTTCGCGCCATCTCTGTGCCCTCGATCATTTCCTTCAATCCCGAGGAAATGATATAATGCTCCACGATCACGCCGTGCGACGCTCCGTATGCGCGAATGCGCTCAAACCATTCCGAAACGCCCGGAAAAAGCGAGACGCGCGAGCCGTATTCGGCAAGTGCCTTCTTATTAAAAACGAGATTTCCCTCGGCCTCGCGCACCATTTTATACATATAGGCGAGATTGCTGTCCATATCGTTTTTGCGCGCCATATCGTTTGATTCCTCCCAGAAGGGGGCAACCTCATAGCCGACCGACTGGATATACCCTTGCGCCTGCATATCGTCGGGCGAAAGCGTTTTGTCAAAATCGTAGCAAATGGCAAGAACGGGGCGGTCTTCCTTTTTCTTGCGCTCAAAGATCGGTTTACTCATAAAAAATTCCTTTCGTTTTTAGAGATCGCGCTTACGGCACGGCGACCGTCACGCCGAACAGTACGCAAAGCTCCTCGTAAAGCGTTTCCTCAAAGGGGCTCAAAAAGCCCATGGCTTCAATATTGTCAACAAAGCCTTTCGTAACGTCGGCCTCCCCTTGCAGTGCGCGGTAAAGCGCTTGCGCCTGCCCATACCCCTCCTGTGCTTCAAGATACAGGCTGATCGAGACGATTTCCGAGGTTGCGTAATTCAAATAGTAGACAGGAGATGAAAAGGAGACGTACTGCACGTACTGATAGGGGGTATAGCTGCTCATGGCGCTCAAAAACTCTTCCCCGCCGTATTTATCGGCAAGCGTGGCCACAAGCGCGACGAGATCCTCCTTTGAAAACGCTTCTTGCGCCCGGTAAACGATATCCTCAAACTCATCGACCATGGCGGCATAGACGATGCTCAAAAGGCCGCTATAGAGACGGTAGGTGACGAATATCTCCGCCACCTGCGGATCGAGCTGATCCTCAAGATAAGCAAGGAACATCCACTCGCTTCCTTGCGAATGCGTTTCGGCAAGATCGTAGGACATTTCATCAAGCGAATAAGTATCAAGCGAGGCATAGTGGCCAAGCTCGTGCACCAGCGTCAGAATATCCTGATAGCCGGGACCGAAATACGCATACGGCTCCTCATAAAGATGATTGTAGGAAACGAATGCACCCGCAAACGCTCCTTCGTTTTCACCGAAGAGAACGGCATTTTTTTCAAAAAGAGCTTTCATATTCTCGGAAAGCTCGCCGCCGTAGGAATCGATATAGCCCTGCAGATAGGTCAGCGATTGGTCGCTGTACGGACTGTCGAGCAGATCCTTATACGCAAGATACTGCTTGAGTGTCAGGTCGGCGGACAGCTCATAAAAGCGATCGTAGGTATGCACGAGCAGCGGCACGATGTAAGTG
>JAFVXT010000025.1 GCA_017501005.1 Clostridia bacterium | reverse complement strand
TTTTTATCCGCGGTCAACGGCAATCGGCTTGATATCGTCAAGCTCGTTTTTCTCTTGCGGCACGTGCGGATCGATCATGATTTCTTTGATCTTGAAGTAAGCGGCATAGACCGACATATAGCCGAGCATGGCAGGCAGGAAAAGCACCGTCAAGGCAAGGCCGACCGGAATCAGAATGCCGTAGAGGCCGAAGATCATGAAAATCGCAATCACAAAGAGCAGAATGGCACCGAGGAACGCCATGATATTGCGCTTGAATCCGAGAATGGCGAAGATCAAGGCGTTTTTGAAGATCTTGAAGATCTTCAGATCAAAGGTGATCAGCTGCAAATAAAGATAGGGGCGCATAAAAAGATAGAGAATGAGAAGCACCACGATCACGCCGAGGAAGAGACCTGCAAAGGCGTCGGCGGAATTGGTGAACAGAATGATGAAATCGGCGAAGAGGAAGAAGAGAAAGAGCACGTCAAGAATGCCCATCACGAGTCCCTGCTTCCAGTTGCGCTTGATGGCGTATTTGAAATCCGAGAACATAAAGACGGGCTCACCCATCAGCATGTTGCGAATGATATAGGTCGTACCGACGCTGACGAAGCCGAAGGTGAAGATCACCAAGGCAGAGAGCGCGTACAAAACGTAGGTCGTTACGGTTGGCGCGTGCAAGGTGACGTGAAGCCCCGCAATATTGAAGAGCGAAGCCGTGGCGGCACTCATGCCTTCGTTTGCGGCAACACCTTGCAATGTAGAGAGCAGAGCATCGTTCGGTGCACTATAGGAGACGTTGCCGACACCCGAAAAAGCAAGGATAGCAAAAATGAGAGGGAAGTTGCCGAACAGTAAAAACAGATTGACCGTGATCAGACGGCTGAAATCGCGGCGCAGATAGGTGAAAAAGCCGCGCAGATTGGGCTTGAGCTTGAGAACGTCCTCCTTCTTGATACCCTTTCCCTCGCGTTGGGTATCAAAGAGCTTGAACTTCTTTTTCTTTTTGACTTGTTCTTCCATAAATCATTCCTCGCGCTTTTTGATAGAGTCCTTGAGTGCTTCGCCCAGCTCATCGGCACGGTGGGTGCAGGCAAGCATGGCGCGCTTGACGGTTCCGTCGAAATCCTCACGGTCAAAGGTGAGCATCATCTGCTCGGTCGTGCCCTTGTATGAGGTGACCATGGCGATCAGCTCGTCCATGGGAATATCTTCCTTTTCAAGTGCCATTCTGGCGGCCCCGAGCGCCGCTTGTGCGGCGGCCATGCGCAAGGTTTTTTCATCAACACCGGGCAGCGTAGCCTCTGTGCCTTCCACGTGCGAGAGCGCACGGATCATGCGGTAAAAGCAAGCAATGGCACTGGAATTGACGGCAATGATGCGGTTCATGTTGTCTTCGGTGAGCTCAATCACACGGCCGCGTGAGGCAAACATGGCATAGACCTCACGGAAGGCTTCGTCACCGACCGCTTGGTTACGGCAAAGCGCGGTCATGCCTTCGCCGATCAGAAGAGGAGTGTTCGGCATCGTGCGGATGACAGCGGCACCGCCGAGCGCATCCGAAATGGTTTTCGTATCCACTCCTGCCGCCAGCGAAATGAAGGTGCGGCCGTCAAGTGAAATGCCCGATGCGCGAATCTCTGCAAGAACCTCACCGTACTGCTGCGGCTTGACTGAAAGAACGATCGCGTCGGATGCACAAACGGCATCGGCAATGCTTTTCGCGCGGCGGCAGCCGCGGGCAACGTAGGCGGCGAGCTTTTCTTCAAGAATGTCGTAAAGAATGATATTTTCGTACGGCATACGGACGGGGCAGGCTTCGGCCGTGATCCCCTCAAGGATCGCTCCCGCCATATTTCCGACACCGATAAATGCAAGCGTTTTCATAAAAAACCTTTCTTTTTAGATAAAAACAACAATAATTACCAATAGTATATCACGTTTTATTCGAAAAAGCAAGGAAAAAGATAAAGAAATCTATGAAAATCGCGTGATGAAAACTTGACAAGATATTCTAAAGATAGTATAATATAAATAAGATATCCTATTTCGTGCAAGGAGAAAAACGCATGACGGCAAAAGAAAGATTCCTTCAGATCTATCACGAGAAGATCCACCGTGAAGGTGCTGACCGCTTTCTTGAATTTCTCGAAGGCAAAACCAGCGACTTTTTCACCGCCCCCGCAAGCTCGCGCTTTCATAACGCCAAGGAAGGCGGTCTTCTCGAGCATAGCCTGAACGTTTACGATTGCCTTGTTGACTATCTTTCACGCGAGCGTGTGCGTGATACGTACGGTCTGCAGTATTCCGAAGAAAGTGTGGCCATTGCCGCGCTTTTGCATGACGTGTGCAAGATCAACTGCTATAAAACCTCAACGCGCAACGTCAAGGATGAAAACGGCAAATGGACACAGGTTCCTTTTTATGAATTTGACGATCACCTGCCCTACGGTCACGGAGAAAAATCGGTCTATATCATTTCGGGCTTCATGAAGCTGACGCGCGACGAAGCCTTTGCCATTCGCTATCATATGGGCTTTTCGGGCAACGACGACGAACGCAACGTCGGCCGCGCGCTTGAAATGTTCCCGCTTGCCACGGCACTTTTCGTGGCGGATATGGAAGCAACGTTTTTTGTTGAGGCGAAGAAATGAAAAAGACGCGTATTGCGATTGTGACAGGTGCTTCGAGCGGTATGGGCAGAGAAATCGTCCGTTTGCTCGCCAAAAGAGAAGAGGTTGATCAAATTCTTCTGATTGCGCGCAGGGAAGACCGCTTGCGCGACGTGGCGGCGGAAGTGATGTGCCACGTAAAAACAGAGATCCTTCCCCTGGATCTCGCCGATCCCTCTGCCGTTTCGGCGGTGGCGGCGGTGCTTTCCAAAGAGAAAAAACGCGTCACATGGCTTGTCAATGCGGCGGGCTTCGGGCATATCGGTTGTTTTGACGAATTGACGCTCAAGGAGCAGACCGATATGCTGGACGTCAACTGCCGTGCCTTGACCGCCATGACTTATACCGTTTTGCCCTTTATGCGCAAGGGGGCGCACGTTGTCAATCTGGCAAGTGCGGCTGCCTTTTTGCCGCAACCGCGCTTTGCTGTCTATGCGGCAAGCAAAAGCTACGTGCTTTCCTTTTCGCGTGCCATCGGGCGCGAGCTGCGCGGACGCGGTATCAGTGTCACTGCGGTTTGCCCCGGCCCTGTTGAGACAGAGTTTTTTGATATTGCGGAAAGGACGGGCGAGGTCAAGCTTTATAAAAAGCTGATGATGGCCAACTGTGAAAAGGTCAGCCGCGGCATTGTCCGCGCCTCGGCCAAGGGAAAAGCGGTCTACGTGCCCACACTCACGATGAAGACCATGCGCGTCGGTGCAAAGCTTCCGCACGGACTTCTCATTCGCTTTTTTGGATAAAACTGTATAAATTGAAGAGCTTGCGGTCATTCTTTACGGTAGATGAACCGAAAGGAATGACGTATGGACAATATGCAGTTATCCAAAACCGAAGGGGAAGAGCTCAAGAGTCAAGAGATCGCTGCAGAAACGGCGGCGCTTTTGCATCAATGCGCGCTTTGTTGCAAGCAAGCCACCGATTCTTTTTCGCAGCTGATTCCCATCATCACAGACGAGGGCTTGCGATTGCTCGTCCGTCGCTACGGAGATCTTTGCGAGGGCTGCAGTGAAGGCTGCCGCCGTCTTTTGAAGGAACGGGAAAAAATCCGCGAAAAAAATGAAAGCGAACCGCGCTCTTCGTGGCTTTCAAGTCAAGTGAAGCTTGCGTTTCGCTCGGGGACTTCAACTGTGGCCGCGCTTCTTTTTGACGGTTGCCATGCCATGATCCGCGATCTTTATGCCGCCTTGCATCGGGCACCGTGTGCTGACGGTGAAAGCAGGCGCACGGTGTACCGCTTGATCGGTACGGCTGAGGATTTTCGTGAAGAGCTGAAGGATTTTCTTTGATTTTTTGTGGACAAAAAGGAAGAATAAATGCACATATTGCTATATTCCTTCCTTTTTATATGCGGTATAATTATAATGTACTGTAATTGCATTCATAGATCATTTTTATTTTGAAAGGATATATACATATGGAACCTTATCGCGTTATAGTGATCGGCGGTGGTCTTCGTGGCCGTACTTATGCCGATATCATGCTCACGATGCCCGAAAAATTCAAGGTGGTCGGTATTGCCGAGCCGATTGAGGACAGGCGCCGCTATTTTGCAGAGACCTTTGATATCCCTGCGGAAAATTGCTTTGAGGATTGGCGTCCTCTTCTTGCCAAGGGCAAGATCGCTGACGTTGCCATCATCGCAACGATGGACCGCGACCATTTCGAGCCTTCTGTAGAGGCCATCAATCTCGGCTATCATCTTTTGCTTGAAAAGCCGATTTCTCCCGTGCCTGCCGAAAGCATTCGCGTTGCACAGCTTGCCGAGGAAAAGGGTGTGCACGTGCTCGTTTGTCACGTTCTTCGCTTCACGCCCTTCTTCGTGCGCTTGAAGCAGCTGATCGATGACGGTGCCATCGGCGATCTGCAGAGCATTGTTCATAGCGAGTACGTCGGTAACGTTCACCAGAGCCATAGCTTTGTGCGCGGTAACTGGTGTAATAGCGAGAAGAGCTCGCCCATGATTTTGCAGGAGAGCTGCCATGATATGGACATTCTGCAATGGCTTGTCGGCCGCGAATGCCGTTACGTACAGTCCTTCGGTTCGCTTTCCTATTTCTGTGAAAAGTACAAGCCCGAGGGTGCCGCTGACCGTTGTATCGATTGCTCGGTGCGAGACAACTGTCCTTATAACGCAATTGAGCTGTATCCCGCCGAGGAAGGTTGGTTCCCCTGCGCGGCAACGAAAAAGATTCATCCCACAAAGGAAGATATCGATCTCGCTTTGCGCGAAAGCGATTACGGCAGATGCGTCTTCTCGTCGGATAATAACGTGGTTGACCACCAGGTTGTCAATCTGGAATTTGAGGACGGCATCACGGTTGCCTTCACAATGGCTGCCTTCAATAAGGGCGGACGCGAAATGAAGATCATGGGTACCAAGGGCGAGATCACCGCAAAAATGTCCGAAACGACCATGGAGCTTTATAGCTTTGATACCAAGGAAACCACCGAAGTGCCGATTCTTGACGCACAGGCAGGTGACAACATTCTGAACGGTCACGGCGGCGGCGATAACGGTATTGTCAATGCCCTTTACGAGCTGCTTTCGGGCACCTATCACGGCAACAATATCTGCAATGCCATGCGTTCTGCCGAGAACCATATCATTGCTTATGCGGCTGAAGAATCGCGTAAGAACCACCAAACCGTCAATATGAAAGATTTCAGAAGCGATATCTACGCAAATCTTTGATTCTTTTTTCGAAAAGACTTGATTTTTCCGTTTTTTCGGTATATAATGGTTAGTGATAAAAAATTGTGAAAAACAAAGGAGTTTTGTCATGTTGGTATCTGCAAAAGAAATGTTAGAAAAAGCAAGAGCGGAAAAGTATGCCGTCGGTCAGTTCAATATCAATAACCTTGAATGGACCAAGGCGATCCTTTTGACTGCCGAAGAGCTTCGCTCACCCGTCATTCTCGGTGTTTCCGAGGGGGCAGGAAAGTATATGTGCGGTTATAGCACCATCGTTGGCATGGTGAAGGGCATGATCGAGAATCTCAAGATCACGGTTCCTGTTGCTTTGCATCTTGACCACGGCTCTTATGAAGGCGCAAAGCAGTGCATTGAAGCAGGCTTTTCGTCTGTCATGTTCGATGGCTCTCACTATCCGATTGAAGAAAATATTGCCAAGACTACCGAGCTTGTGGCACTTGCCAATTCTCTCGGCCTTTCGCTTGAAGCGGAGGTCGGCGCCATCGGCGGTGAAGAAGACGGCGTTGTCGGCGGCGGTGAGGTAGCCGATCCCGAGGAGTGCCGAATGATTGCAGATCTCGGCGTGACCATGCTTGCCGCAGGTATTGGTAATATCCACGGTAAATATCCCGAAAACTGGCAGGGCCTGAACTTTGAGGTTCTCGCCGAAATCAGCGAAAAGGTTGGCAATATGCCTCTCGTTTTGCACGGCGGTACGGGTATCCCTGCTGAAATGATCCGTAAGGCGATCTCTCTCGGCGTTGCCAAGATCAATGTCAATACCGAATGTCAGCTCGCATTCGCTGCTGCAGTTCGCGGTTATATTGAAGCCGGCAAGGATCTCTCGGGCAAGGGCTTTGACCCCCGTAAGCTGCTCGCACCCGGTGTGGACGCCATCAAGGAAACCGTCAAGGAAAAGATGACTCTGTTCGGATCTGTTGGCCGCGCATAATTTGCGTGTATGATGGAAGGCTGTTCTTTACCGCCAAGGTATTGAACAGCCTTTTGATTTCTATCAAAAAATAATGTTTTTTCCGTTTTTTTCGTAAAAACATCTTGACTTTTTCAAAAAGACATGATATAATACCAAAGTACGCAGAACACGCCCCTGTAGCTCAGACGGTAGAGCACTTGACTTTTAATCAAGGTGTCCGGAGTTCGAATCTCCGCAGGAGCACCAAAACGGTCGGTAAGCATTCGCTTGCCGATCTTTTGTTTATTATGCGAAAAGGCTTGTCAAAAGAAAAGTTGTGTGCTATAATATCTTTCGTTAAAAACACTTAAAGGAGCTTTCATCATGATCTTAACGTTTGAAGAAATGCGCGAAATGACGCAGGGCGCGGAAGAAGTCTTCGGAGAAGGCACGCACATTTCCTTTGCGCGCTTTCACCGCGCTGAAAGGGAGCTGTATGAAAAAACGGAGCTTCGCAATAAAATTTCGGCTTGTGCGGCGGTTCAGCTGGTTTTTCGCACCGATGCCGATGCGCTGGCTCTAAAAATTAAGCTTACTTGCCTTGCCTCATCGCGCTCCTTTTTCATGGTCGATGTGTTTGAAAACAACGCATTCTTGGGTTCTGTGGGCAATATCGATGAGAATGAACGTCAAATCTATCAAAGCTTTTCACTTGGTGAATTTGAAAAATCCTTTGCACTCGGAAAAGGCGATAAAACCGTCCGCATCGTCTTACCGTGGACAAGCGCTGTTGAGATTTCCGAGCTTTCGCTTGAGGGCGCTACCTATGCCGAAGCTGTGAAGCGCTCCAAAAAGATGCTTGCATACGGAGATTCCATCACCCAGGGCTATGATGCCGTCCACCCATCCAATGCCTATATCGTTAAATTGGCAGATGCCTTGGATGCCGAGGTCATTGATAAGGCCATGGGCGGGGAAATCTTCTTTCCGCCGCTTTCGGAGATTCGCTCGCATATGACACCCGACTATATTACGGTTGCCTACGGTGCAAACGACTGGGTGGCGCGCACCCCCGATACCTTCCGTGCAAATTGCCGTGCGTTTTATAGCAATCTCGCAAAACTTTATCCTCGCGCCAAGATTTTTGCCATCACTCCGATCTGGCGCAAGGATTATGGGGAAGATCGACCTTTCGGTAGCTTTTTCGATATTGAAAGGATCATCAAGGAAGAAACGGCTGATCTTCCGAACGTCACCGTGATCGAGGGCTTTGATCTTGTGCCGCACGACTCTGCTTATTTTGCCGACGTGTGCTTGCATCCGAATGATGAAGGCTTTGCCCATTATGCCGAAAATCTGACGAAAGCCATCCGCGCGCATCTCTGAAGCTACATACAAAAACGCTTGGCTCATGCCAAGCGTTTTTGTATGTCAATTCGGTAGCGACCAATCAATCGGCAAAAGGCCGTTTTTCTCGAGAAATCGGTTGGCGGAAAGGAAGTGGCCGTTGCCGAAGAATCCGCTGCAAGCCGAAAGCGGACTTGGGTGAGGGGATTCGAGCACCAGATGGCGGGGATTTGTGATCAGTGCTTTTTTGGAGCGAGCGTTTGCGCCCCACAAAAGATACACGATCGGACGGTCAAAGGAATTGACGTGTGCGATTACGCGGTCGGTGAACTTTTCCCAGCCGCGCCCCTTGTGGCTGTTCGGTATGCCTTCGATCACGGTCAGCACCGTGTTGAGAAGCAGCACGCCTTGCTTGGCCCAGCTTGTCAGCTCACCGTGCGCGGGCGGTGCGATATGTAATTCGTCATGGATCTCTTTGAAAATGTTCTGCAAGGAGGGTGGAGGCTTTACACCGCGCTTGACGGAGAAGCAAAGTCCGTGCGCCTGCCCCATGCCGTGATACGGATCCTGGCCGAGGATCACCACCTTGACGCTTTCGGGGGCGGTATAGCGCAACGCATTGAAGATATCGTACATATCAGGGAAGATGCGCCGTGTCGAATATTCCATCTTCAGGAATTTGCGTAGCTGCAGATAATAATCCTTTTGAAATTCATCAGCAAGGATCGAATCCCAGTCATTGCCGAGTGAAACCATAACCGAACGTCCTTTCTTTATTGCGTGACGTCGAATTTGTAGCCGACACCCCAGACGGTTTTGATGGTCCATTTCGGAGAAACACCGTCCAGCTTTTCGCGCAAGCGCTTGACGTGGACGTCAACTGTACGCGAGTCACCCAGATAGTCGAAGCCCCACACCTTATCAAGAAGCTGGTCGCGCGTGAAGACTCTGTTGTAATTGGATGCCAGGAAATAAAGAAGCTCCAATTCCTTCGGGGGCAGATCGATTGATTTGCCCATCAGCCGCAGCTCGTACTTTTGCAAGCTGATCTCCATGTTGTCAAAGCGTACGACCTCATCCTTGGGGGCTTTGACGTTCGAGAGAGTGCGGCGAAGAACAGCCTTGACGCGTGCCGAAAGCTCCTTGATCTCAAAGGGCTTTGTCACAAAATCGTCGGCACCAAGCTCAAGTGCCAGTACTTTATCGAAGGTATCGCTTTTGGCAGAAAGAATGATGATCGGCTTTGCCGAGATCTCGCGGATCTCGCGGCAGACCTGCCAGCCGTCCTTTTTTGGCATCACAAGGTCAAGAATGACAATGTCAGGCTCGTAAATTTTAAAGAAGGTCAAGCCCTCCACACCGTTCGGCGCAGTCCTTACCTTATATCCTTCGCTTTCAAAATGATGCTTCAAAAAATCGGTGACACCGGGATCATCGTCGATGACAAGAATTTTCGTATCGAGCATGAAATGCCTCCTATCATGGTTTGCCGACAAAAACGCCGTGCAAATGAAAAATATAAAAATCAATCTAACTCATGTCCATTATAGCAGTATTCCATAAAGAAAGTGTGAATAAACAGTTAATTTTAACAATTTGTTCGATGTTTTTTTGTTTTTCGGTCAAAGAAAAACTGATGAAATTTAAGATTTTGAAGAAGTTTGTTCACGATTCTTATTCTTAACTCCTTTTTTGCCGAAATCTATGAATTTTCCGAAAACCTCTTGCAAAATCGGTGAAAACATATTATAATATACTTATAATCGCTGATTATGTGCATTTTTACGAAAGATAGGATAAAATCAAATGAAGCTTGGTATCGTTGGACTTCCGAACGTCGGAAAAAGTACGCTTTTTAACGCATTGACAAACGCAGGGGCGCAGTCGGCTAACTATCCGTTTTGCACGATCGATCCGAACGTGGGTATCGTTTCTGTGCCCGATGCGCGTCTGGATACACTCGCAAAGATGTATAACCCCGAAAAATATACGCCCGCGATCATTGAATTTGTGGATATTGCAGGTCTTGTGCGCGGTGCGTCCAAGGGCGAGGGGCTTGGCAATAAGTTCTTGTCGCATATCCGCGAAGTAGATGCTATTGTGCACGTTGTCAGATGCTTTGAGGATGATAATATCATTCACGTTGACGGCTCGGTCGATCCCTTGCGTGACGTGGAAACCATCAATCTCGAATTGATCTTCTCGGATATCGAGGCGGTTGAAAGACGCCTTGAGCGCACGCGCAAGGCGGCAAAGAGCGATAAATCGCTTTTGGCCGAGGTGGAGGTCTTGGAAAAGATCCTGCCCGCTCTTCAGGACGGTAAATGTGCCCGTTCGATTGAGCTTTCGGACGAAGAGAAGGCTCTGATTGCCGAGGCACGCTTGCTCACCTTGAAGCCGATTATTTACGTGGCAAACGTCTCTGAGGACGAGCTTGACGGCGCGTACCTTGAAAATCCCGCATACTGCGCGTTGCTTTCGCAGGCTGAAGAGGAAAAGGCCGAGCTGATCGCCGTTTGCGCGGGCATTGAGGCCGAGCTTTCGGGCATGGAAGAGGAAGAAAAACGCGACTTTTTGAACGATCTCGGTATCGCCGAGAGCGGACTTGACAAATTGATCAAAGCAAGCTACCGATTGCTTGGCCTGATCAGCTATCTGACCGCAGGACCGAAGGAGGTTCGCGCTTGGACGATCGAGCGCGGCACCAAAGCGCCGCAGGCGGCAGGGAAGATCCACAGCGACTTTGAGCGCGGATTCATTCGCGCCGAGGTCGTGGCCTTCGATGACCTCGTGCGCGAGGGCAATATGAATGCCGTGAAGGAAAAAGGACTTCTGCGCAGTGAAGGCAAGGATTACGTGATGGCGGACGGAGACATCGTGCTTTTCCGCTTCAACGTGTGATCCGCAAAGAAAAGGTGGCGTGTGATCCGCCACCTTTTTCTTTTGAAGCTTATTTTACGCAAGCGCACTTGGGTGCGTACTGATCCTTGGTTTTTTGAATCTTTTGCTCCTCGGCCTTGCATACGTTATAGAAGCCGCGCTCGTTCATTTCATTGAAGATGCGGTTCTGGATCTGTTGCTCTTCGGCGAGGATCGAGGTCAGCGTGGCACGAAATTCGGGCGTTGCCGCCTCGTTCAGGCTGCTGTTATAGCGTTCGGTCAGAAATTTCTGCGAGTTCAAAAGGTCGGTCAGCTGCTCACGGTCAGCGAAGCATTGATTGTTCATATACCTTACCGTCCTTTCGAAATTATTTCAAATGCGCATAGAGACGCTCGCAATGCGTGCGGTGCTCGGATGCGATCTGCTCGTACTTATTTTTGAGTGCGGTATCCTGCGTCAAGGTGGCGTAATAGGTGTATTTTGCAACGAGGTTTTCTTCAATAGCGAGCTGGTCGCTGATCGCGCCAAGCTCTTTCTCGGTAATTTGAGGCATTGTTGATTCCTCCAAATTGATGATTTATGGCATCTGCCATCATTTATTGTGCGCAAAAAACGGCTTTTATTGCAATGAAATCTTGCGCATTTGCGGAAAAAGACGGAATTTTCAAAAAAAAATTCTCTTTTTAAATGACTTTTTGAAGTTTTCCGCATATACTATTGAGTAATCACAAAATCATGTTGAAGGAGAAAAAACATATGGCAAATTTTGTTTCTGTTGCGCCCGAGCTTTGGCGCGTGAATCCCTTTGAGGGGATCGGCCGTAAGGGAATGCTCATCACGGCCACAAGGGAAGACGGTACTTACAATACCATGACGGCAAGCTGGGGCGGGCTCGGTGTGCTTTGGGGCAAGAACGTATGCACGCTTTATATCCGTCCGCAGAGATATACCTTTGCATTTGCGGAGGCAACCGACCTTTTGACGCTTTCGTTTTTTGAGGATAAGTATGCCGACGTGTTGAAGCTTTGCGGCACGAAAAGCGGCCGAGAGATCGATAAGGCAAAGGAAGCTCACTTGACCGCGTGCAGAAATAAGGGAAGCGGCATCTATTTTGCCGAGGCCAAGCATGTGATTCTGGCACGCAAGCTGTATGCCGATGACCTGAAAAAGGAATGCTTTACCGATGCCGCACCCTTGGCGCATTATGCAAAAAACGATTTTCATCGCATGTATATTTGCGAAATCGAGGGGATCCTGACGAAAATTTCATAAGAATACCTGTTGATTTTTTCGTGTGAATGGTGTATAATGATTCTATCAACTTGAATGCAACGGGATAAAAAACATGGCAGAAAAAGAAAAGCAAGGGAAGATCATTGCCGTCAACCGCAAGGCGCGGCACGACTATTTTGTGATCGATACCTATGAAGCGGGGATCGCGCTATACGGAACCGAGGTCAAATCCTTGCGCGCGGGCGCGGTGAATCTCAAGGATTCCTACTGTACCGTGCGTGACGGTGAGGTCTTCGTTTCGGGTATGCACATCAGCCCCTACGAGCAAGGCAATATTTTTAATAAGGATCCTTTGCGCGACAAAAAGCTGTTGTTGCACAAGCGAGAGATTTTAAAATTGATCGGACTTGTGGCGCGCGAAGGGTATACCCTGATTCCGCTTTCGCTCTATTTTTCCCGTTCGCACGTGAAAGTGGAGGTCGGTCTTTGTAAAGGTAAAAAGCTCTACGATAAGCGGGATAGCGAAGCCAAGCGTTCGGCTGACCGCGATATCGAGCGTTACACCAAAAACCGCGTGGACGATTGAGTCCTTCATAAGAGGCGGTGCAATGCTTTGCGAGCCTCTTTTCCATGGGGGCGTAAAGGTTTCGACGGGATTTTGAGATATGATAAGCGTGACGAGCCGAGCAACCTCGAAAACTGCTCAAACTAAAATTAAACGCTAACGATAACGTTGCACTTGCTGCCTAACGGCAGCTGACGCGGCATAAGCCGCCCGTCGCACAGAGGAGGATCGCGGCCTCTGTCCGGCGTCAAATCAGCGATGAACGTGCATCGGGAATTGCCTTCGCACCGATCACGCACATGAGGGCTACCGCATAACGAGCCTGTCGTCTGGCGCGTTGTGTCGGGAAATTCAGTAAAACGACTGCTCACGGAGAAGGTCATATCAACGGATTTTCGGACACATGGCTGTTCATGGACCTTACAACAATGGTCAACGGCAAGAGAATGGACATTGCCGCAGAGCTCTACAATGGCTACATTGGCATATTCAGCGGCATGGCAATCACAACC
>JAFVXT010000024.1 GCA_017501005.1 Clostridia bacterium | reverse complement strand
GGTCAAAGCTGCCGCTAAAATATCAAAAGGGCTGACGGAAAACAATCCGTCAGCCCTTGCTATTTGACTGATCAATTAAAGATAATTAACCGCCAATATCACGATGCTCGTGACAATCATCACAATACCGACCACGCGGTTTAAGGTCTTTGCGTTAGACTTGTTGGCAATCTTTGCGGCAATTCTCGCCCAAAGCAAAGTAAACACAACGCACAGCACAAGGCAAAGAATGTTTGGAAAACCACCGATGATGAAATGGCTGATACCACCCGTCAGTGCCGTGAACGCCATGATAAACACGCTTGTACCAACCGCCAGATGCATAGGATATCCGAGGAAAGAGGTCAGAACAAGCAACAGCATCATGCCGCCGCCCGCGCCTGCAAAGCCACAGATAAAGCCTACGAATATACCGCCGACGATTGCCTTAATCACTCTGCCTTTCGGAGAGCTTTCTTCAAGTTGCTCTCTCGTTTTGTTGACGGGCTTCAACAAAAAACGCAGTCCGATGATAATCAACGCTATTTGCATCGTACCGCTCATGGCTTGCTCGGGCAAAAAGCTCGCCGCAAAGCTGCCGATCATGGTTACGATGAGCACGCTCACGAGCAACGGCAAGCTGCTTTTGACGTCTAAGTTTCCGCTTTTCTTATAGGTATACGCGCTGACAAGGCTTGCCAGAACGTCGCTGATCAGCCCAATGCCAACCGCATCGTAGGCAGGAATCCCCAAAAAGGTTATGAGCATGGGGCCGATCACTGCAGCAGCACTCATACCTGCAAACCCCGTTCCAATACCTGCACCCGCGCCTGCGATAAAGCAGACAAATATCTTGATTAGAATATCTCCCATCATATATCTCCGTTACGCTATTGCTTGCTAATTTAACATGATATCATGTTTTTGCAGGCTTTTCAAGGACTTGCATTGCAAATCATCATCCGATTCTATTTCATCAGCTCATCTGTGAGTCTGATGATCTCGGGAGCGATCCTTTTGCGCTTGGATTTGACGAGCGCATGATAGATCGGATAAGCAAGACTCGCCATAGCACCGCCGACGATCCCGACGGCAATGCCGATCACCATTGCCAGATCACGGTGCGCACCGAGAATGTCACGAAGCTCGGTCATGATCATACTCATGCCGAATCCGAGCATGAGCACGCCGATCACACCGAGTGCGAGTGCTACCGCCTGCGCCGTCCGCGTCACGCTTGCATCAAGCCGGCGCAAACGCTCCATCTTGTCCTCTTTTTCTGTCGGTGGCGTATATTTTTCGCGAATCTTCTTTAGTTCTGCCTGTTCCTTTGCAGAATAAACATAAGAAAAACCGTTTTGCTTCTGACCTTTATTTTCCATTTTCTACCTCTTTTTTTAACGCATGAAGCTTTTTCGTTCCCATCACGATCATAAAGACCGCCAATATCACCACCATTGCAGAAACGGCAATGCCAATGCTGCCAAGCATGATTTTTTGCTCCATTACACTCATCGTTTCGTCGCTGAAGGTGGTAAGCAAGGTTGACGTCAGCGTGAGCATTGACACGCAGGCGGCGGCAAAGCTGATGGCCTTGGATGCCGAATAAACGGGGCTGTTGTACTTTTTGTATTTCACGACGTTGATAATAGCCGTGGTAAAGGCCGTAAAGGTATAAGCAGCCATCGCGATGGCCGTGATCATATGGTGTGTGAAGGTTCTGTTCCAATAGAGCATGAAGAACACGATCAAGGACAAGGCAAGATTCATCAAAAGAAAGATCCAACCGCATGCGCGGTATTTGACGAGCTCCGTGCGCATCTTCTCACCGGGTGCATATTTTCTCGTGTGATTGACCAGAAAAAGACGCATGACGGCAAGGCAGATATAGTAAATACCGATCGAGCAAAACCAAAACGTATGATGAAAGAATCCAAGCCACAGCTGAAAAATTCCGTAAAGGGTATTCCACGCAAGCGAGCCGTAAAGCGATACGTTGATGCGCAGATGTGCATCGTCCTGCCACTTTCTCGCATACTGATTCTCATTTTTAAAGTTTTTGAAGAATTTGATCAAATACGGGATTTTGAAGCACCACACCGTCAGGGTGTAAGCGGCCAAAACGTAGGAAAGTATCGCCATCGGCGATTCCGTTCCGATAAAAACCATTGACCCGACGAGAAGGACCGTGGCGATCGGCACAAGTATGATCATGATCGCCGTATGCGGAAATAGCAAGGCCTTACCGAGTTTCTTCCAATCCATGATTGTTCCTCCTGATTCTGACCGTGAAGGTCGTACCGACACCGACCGCGCTTTCCACGCCGATCTCGCCCTCCATAATGTCAACCACGCGCTTGACAAGTGCAAGACCGAGACCGTTTCCCTGCGTTGCACGCGAGGTATCGCCCTGATAAAATTTTTCAAAGATATGGGCACCGACCTCCGCCGTCATACCGCATCCCGTATCCGAGATTCTGACGGTTGCGTATTCTTCGTCTGCCGTAAGCGAAAGCGTCACCCGTCCGCCCTCCTCGGTGAACTTGAAGGCATTGGAAAAAAGATTGTTCCAAACAAGCAAAAGAAGCTCCGCATCGGCGCAAACAAGCACGTTTTCGGCAATATCCGTGTCAAGTGCAATATTCTTTCGCTCCCACGTGCTTTCATACTGCAATAGGCTCTCGCAAAGCTGCTCGCCAAGATCAAAGGTTGTGGGATTGGGATAAATCTGCTGATTTTGCAAGCGATTGAGCTTCAGAACGTTTGTCATCATATCGGCCAAGCGGCGCGAGGCTTCGGTAATTGCCTTGGCATATTCCATGCGCTTTTCCTCGGGAAGGCTCATATCCTGCAAAAGCGTTCCGTAGTTCTGCATCACGGCAAGAGGTGTTTTCATTTCGTGAGAGACGTTGACAATAAAATCGGTGCGCAAGGTCTCCACCCCTGATAGCTCCTCCGCCATTTTGTTGATACATTCGATGATCTCGTTGAATCCGTCATCAGCGCCAACTCTTGAAGTCGGTGCGATACGCACGCTGAAATCACCTTCCATCATTTTGGCGGTCGCCTCGGTAATTCTTTTGACGGGCCGTTCCACCGTCAGCTTGCGGCGGATATAGTCGACCGCTGCCATCGCAAGACTGATCATCACCACGTTGACCATTGTGATCTTGGCGGCAAGAGCAATTTCGCTCTCGGTAAATTCCCTGCCAATCGACTCCTGCAGTGTGGAAACAAAAAGCATAATGCAGCAGGTCGTCACAAAAGCGGCAAGCAAAAAGAAAACAAAGAAATTGCTCACCGTGCTGATGACGTTTTTGACGCTCTTTTCTTTTTTCACTTGATCACCGCCTTGTATCCAAGCCCATGAACGGTCTGTATCTCAAAGGAATCGCAATCCGCAAGCTTGGCGCGAAGCTTGGTCATATAGACGTCAACCGTTCTTGTGCTTGCCTGGGTATCTACGTCCCAAAATTCGTCCATCAGCTGGGTGCGTGTGAAGGTCTTTTTCGGATAGGACAAGAGCTTATAAAGCAGATCGAATTCTCTTGCCGTCAAGGGGATGTCCTCGCCGTTCAGGCTTGCACTTCTCTCGTCCGCGTCCATGACAAATTCGCCAACCTCAAGACGGCGGCTGGAAGCGATCTTGGAACGGCGGAGCAAAGCGCCAATGCGCAGAAAAAGCTCGTCAAGATCGATCGGCTTGGTCATGTAATCGTCGATACCGATGCGGTAGCCTCTTTGCTTGGAGGCAAAATCGTCACGTGCGGTCATAAAGAGGATCGGTATGTCATTGTTGAGTGAGCGCACAGTCTTCACAAATTCAAAGCCGTCGATTTTGGGCATCATGATATCCGAGACGATGCAGTCAAAGGTCGTCTTATACATCTCGTCGTATGCGCTTTCCGCATCAAGACAGCCAACCGCCTCATAGCCCGATCTGTTCAGAAAAGAGCATACCGAACGGTTGAGATCACGGTCATCCTCGACCACCAAAATTTTGAACATATTCTCTTCCTCCGCGGACACAGTTTTGCTTTTTTATCTCATTATATCATGCAAATGTTAAGATTTTGTTTACGTTTTTGCCTTTATAAAAAAATTCAAACAGATTTGACTCTTTTTTGCCTTGAATAAAGAAAAAAGGGATGCGTTTTTACACGCATCCCTTTGAAACATTATTTCTTTTCTGTTTCCCCGCTCGGCTTCGCGCCGGTGCAATGACCGCCGCACTGCTTGCAGTAAGGACAGCCTATGCACTTTTCTCCGCGCTTTTTGGCTTTCCATAAATAAAGGACAATACCGCCGACAATGGCCGCGAGGATCGCGATCACAATCACGTTTTCCATCAAAGTCTCCGTTCTGCCGTGCATGGCGCGCAAATCATTTGGAAAATCCGTGCGTGAAAAGCAAGTAAAAAGTATGACTTATGTTTCACGCCGATTCTTTATTTTTTTGCACCGCTCAAAGCATATTCGGCTTTCAGTTTTTTATTTGTATGAAGGATCAGCCCTACAACCGCACCGATCATCAAAAGAACCGCAATAAGACCTGCAATGGCCGCACCGACGTTCAAGGTGGCGGGTGCTACGATCAGCGTGCCGACCGTATAGATCAGATATGCGACCGTATAGCCGATGGCCAGCTGGAATCCGATACCGCCCCAAAGCCACTTCGCGCTCTTCATTTCGGAATTCATGGCGCCGATGGCCGCAAAGCAAGGAGGACTGTAAAGATTGAACACCAGATAGGCAAGTGCCGCAACCTTGGAAATGGCCATGATACCTGCAACCTCTGCACCCGAGCCCTCGAG
Source organism: Clostridia bacterium (assembly GCA_017501005.1). GTDB lineage: Bacteria > Bacillota > Clostridia > Oscillospirales > CAG-272 > UBA1740. Next base: position 2,392 of record JAFVXT010000024.1, on the reverse strand, counting down.
CATGGCAAGCTCATCCATATCGATGAGGTTTTCAAGACCGACGAAGCAAACTGCAAGCGTACCGACCACGTTTTCCTTGGCGATAAAGCCTGTCACAGCAGCTGCTGCAAGCTGCCAGGAAAGAACGCCGACGATCGGAACAAGCAGATATGCGAAGGGCGTTGCGATCGATGCAAGGATCGACTGATCTGCCGATTCGGCCACGGCAAAACTCCAGGTAAAGGTCTGCATGAGCTGAACCGCCATATTACAAAGCAGGATAATGGTTGCCGCCTTGACGATGTATGCCCAACCGCGGCTGCACATCGACTTGAATGCGCCCCACAAGGAGGGTCTCTTGTATTCGGGAAGCTCAATAATGAAGAAGGATTTTCTTGCTTTATAGCCTGTAATGAGATTGATCAGAAGTGCGCCGATGAAGATCAGAACGATGCCCGCAAAGTACATCAGTGCGCTCACCCACCAAGCGTTATCGAAAAATGCCCCTGCAAAAAGTGCAATGACGGGAATCTTTGCGCCACAAGGCATGAAGGGGGCAAGCATCGCCGTTGCTCTGCGTTCACGCTCGTTGCGAATGGTACGGCTCGCCATGATACCGGGAACGGCGCAGCCGATGGTGATAACAAAGGGAATGACCGATTTGCCCGAAAGACCGACCTTTTTGAAGATCGGGTCAAGAACAACTGCCGCGCGGGCCATATAGCCGCAATCCTCAAGAAGTGCAATGAGGAAATACAAAACCATGACGAGCGGCAAGAAGCCGACAACGGCGATCATACCGCCAAGGATACCGTCAACCAAAACGGCAGAGAGAAGCGGATGCGCATTTTCAAGAAGTCCGCCGATCCAGCCCTGGAAGGTTTCCAGAAGCGGCACAAGACCCGGGATCAATTTGCCCTTGATCTCAACGCCCTCGGCAATCCAAGTACCGAGCGTGGACTGCGAGATAAAGAACACGAGGAACATCACAACGGCAAAAATCGGAATACCGAGCCACTTGTTCGTCAGAACAGCGTCGATCTTGTCTCCGATATTTCTATCCTTGGTGAGGACCTTACGGCTCTCAACCTCACCGACGATACCGTTGACAAAGGAAAAACGCTTACTGTCTTCGGCCTCTACGGCCGCCTTATCGGTCAGGTCGATATCTGCTTGCACGTAAGGTGCCTTCTGCTCCACACCCACACGGGCGAGCACCGCATCGATCAGCACCTTCAAGCCCTTTGAGGAGGTGGAAACCGTTGTAATGACGGGACAGCCAAGCTTTGCCGACAGTGCGTCCACGTCGATCTTCGTGCCCTTCTTTTCGTTGAGGTCACTCTTGTTCAGCGCAACGACCATGGGAACACCAAGCTCCAGAAGCTGTGTGGTGAAGAAAAGGCTGCGGCTCAAGTTGTCAGCATCCACGATGTTGATGATCACGTCGGGATTTTCCTTCTTCACGTAAGAGCTTGTGATGCTTTCCTCGCTCGTGAAGGGCGACATCGAATAAGCACCGGGCAAGTCAACGGCAATCAGCTGCTCTTTTCCCGCATACGCCTTCTTGATGGGGTGCTCTTTTTTATCAACAGTCACACCCGCCCAGTTTCCGACCTTTTCATTACGGCCGGTCAGCGCGTTGTACATGGTGGTTTTTCCCGAGTTCGGGTTACCTGTCAAGGCAATTCTCATTGGATATCCTCCTATTTTAAAATCCTTACGGACATAGATTGCAGCTCAAAGCGTTGAGTTAGCCACCGCTAACCGCAGGCTAAAAAATAATCGGCACGCAACGGTGCGTTTTTTGATTTTATGAAATAAAAATCAAACAATGATGGCTTCTGCGAGCTGACGGTCGATATTGTATCTTCCGTCCTTGATCGCTACGATCAATCCGCCCTTGAGGTGGCGAATCACGGTAATGGCTTCACCGCTATAGCAACCAAGAGAAAAAAGGAAGGCATTCAGCTCCTCGTCATCGGTGTCAATTCTGCTGATGATATACTCTACTCCGTCCTGTGCTTCTATGAGATTCATCGTAAGCTCCTTTCCCCGATTGCGGTCTGTCAAATCGCTCCTTGGTTAGCATCTGCTAACTATACTGTATTATACTGTATTTTTCCTTTCTTGTCAACCTTTTTTCGCGGATTTTAGCAATTTTGTATACTGTTACAAAAGAGTTAGCCTTCGCTAACCTCTACGAAATACATTTTGCACAAAAGCGTAATGCCCCTATACTTTCAATGACTGTCAAAAGAAGGAAAAACCGCTTGACAAATGTGTTTTTCCTTGATACAATATCCGCAGAAGAAAAAACAAATAGAATAACTGCCACCGGGTAGTCAGATGCCAAAGCATCCGTTTACACATCGTTAGGTCTTTGAAGATGTGTATGCGGATGCTTATTTTTAAG
>JAFVXT010000023.1 GCA_017501005.1 Clostridia bacterium | reverse complement strand
TCCTGTTGTTCAATTTTCAATGACCGACGCCGCCTCACTTTCGCTCAGCGACCTTTCTATCTTACCACATCTTTTCCCTTTTGTCAACCCCTTTTTTGAACTTTTTTCAAGTTTTTTTGGAGTTTTTCAAGTTCCAAGCTCCGGTAAGCGCCTTGCCTCAAGCTTCGTTTCTTGAGTGAGGCTCGTCTATTATATCATCTGCTTCTCTTTTTGTCAAGAGATTTTTTGAAAAAAAGTGAAAAAAACTGTTCTTTTTTCGAAAAAAAAGAAAAAGTCCGACTTTCTTTTTCAAAGCCGAGCTTTCTCTTAAAAATCGAGTAGTGATCAATCTTCGGTATCAATATCGGTGATATCTGCGCCGAGTGCGCGAAGCTTACCGACGATATTATCATAACCGCGTCTGACGTAGCCGATCTCGCTGACCACGGTTTTGCCGCGTGCGACAAGGCCTGCGAGAATCATAGCAGCGCCCGCGCGAAGATCCACCGCCCTGACATTTGCCGCCAACAGACGGTTACCGCCCTGAATGGTGGCCACACGGTCATCAATGGAAATGCTCGCACCCATCGAGCGCAGCTGCTCAACGTAGGCAAAGCGATGCTCAAAGATATTTTCGGTCATATAGCTGATGCCGTCTGCCACGCAAAGCAAGACGCTCATTTGCGGGTGCATATCGGTGGGAAAGCCGGGATACGGCATGGTTTTGACATGGATACCGTGCAAGCTATCGCCGCCCGTCACGGTGACGGATTCGTCACCTTCTTCAACCGAAACCCCCATCTCGCGCAGCTTTGCGGCAATGGATTCCAAATGCTTGGGAATGACGTTTGTGATCTCGATTTTTCCGCCTGTGACCGCCGCCGCCACCATATACGTGCCTGCCTCGATCATATCGGGAATAATATCATATGTACAGCCGTGCAAAGAAGAAACGCCGCGAATTTTGATCACGTCGGTACCCGCACCGCTGATTGATGCGCCGCACGCGTTCAGAAAGTTGGCAAGGTCAACGATGTGCGGCTCATGCGCAGCATTTTCAAGCACCGTCATGCCCTCTGCCATCACCGAGGCGAGAATAGCATTGACGGTTGCGCCCACCGAAACCACATCGAAGGCAATGACTTTACCGACAAGCTGATCTGCCCAAGCATTCAAGCGGCCGTCTTCACATTCTTCAACCGTTGCACCGAGTGCTCTGAAGGCTTTGAGATGCTGGTCGATCGGACGCTGGCCGAAATTGCAACCGCCGCAGTTACCTGCCGAAGCGTTGCCGAAGCGACCGAGCTCCGCACCGATAATATAAATAGAGCCGCGCATCTTCTCCACGAGATGATCGGGAGACTTGCCGTAGGTTGCGCCGCGCGAATCAATGCGGTAGGTCGTCTTGTCCAGCTGATCGATACGAAGCCCCATCGCACGCAAAATGTCGAAGGACAATTTTACATCACTGATTGCGGGAAGATTTCCTATTATACACACGTCGTTTGTCAACACGGTTGCAAAAAGGATGGGCAAAGCAGCGTTTTTGAATCCGCTGACCTCAACCGTTCCACGCAACGGCTTTCCGCCGTGAATCACAATCTGATCCATAGTGTTCTGCTCTTTCCTTTTGTAAATAATCGAAAGGTTTTCAAAAAAGCGTGTTCATATTCCGAACACAGAAAAAGATACTCATTATTAATTATACGCCGAATCCGAGCTTTTGGTGTCCGCCGTTACCGATGCTCCGCGCGGTACAAGGCGACCGCCAGATCGACGACAAGTCCATAGCTTTTCTCGCCTTCTGTTCCCTGCAGCTTCAGATAGGTATCGTTGACGGCACCGCTGACGTTTCCGACCGCAGAATCTCTGTACGGCGCAAAGCGGGCGGCATACACCGCCTGATCATCACGGGCAATTTCGGGCATGCGGTACCAGGCCTCCGCATAATACATAGATCCCGTGGAGGAAAGGGCGGACAAAACGTATCGCAGCATTTCAAAATAGCCCGTATAACGCAGATACGAAACGTCCGAATTGATACAAACGAGAAAAGCCATCATGTTGGCCTCGTCCTCGCGGGCAAATCCGCGTTGGTGCGCCATTTCGTGCGCCGCAGTGAAAACGGTATTGAAATCGTTGAAATTGGTATTGACGTTGGCTTCGCCTGTGAAAAAGGTATACACACCGAGAATGCGCGTATAGGACATCGCACGGCTCAAGGCAATCGGCTTGGCTTTGCCCGAGGAATCGGGGATAAAGCGATATTTCTGTCGCAAGGAAGTATAAGAGGCTCGAATCTCCTCTGCCATTTCATCAAAGCCAAACGGCATCACCGTTGCGCCGTCCGCATCACGGGCGATCTCGGGTGTGACACGGTCAAGCTCGTCAATCAACCAAAGTGCCGTTTCATAGAGGTCTTCCTCTCCGAGTGCGCTACGCTCGATCCCCATTTTTTGATCGAGTGTGCTTCCCCTGTATCCCGCTGCGAAGGTCAACACGAAGGAAGAATACAGCAATAATATAAAGGAAAGAAGCAAGCACAAGAAGCGGGTTTGCTTAAGAGCATCCTTCAAAAGGACTCCGTACGTCAAGGCAACGGCAAAAAAAGGAAGAATCAGCAAAATGACCGCTTCTGCAAGCGAAAACGGAAAAACAGAGCTGATGCGTGCCAAAAGATCGCGAAGAACCGCAGACACGTGCAGATTGAAAAAATCGGCGAACGGCGAGCTGACGTAAAAAAGAACGTGGATAACGAGTGAAACGAAGCTTAATGCAAAGACGGCCATGGCAAAGGCAGGCACCTTCAATGAAAAACGCCTCCAAAGTGTTCCGATCTTACCCATGAATCTCTCCGTTCACATACTCTTTTCAAGCGCACCGACGCTCTTTTCACGCATAATGGAGGCAGGTATCTTTCGACTCTTCCGCCAACACGCAAGATAAAGAACGAGCATTGTCAAAAAATAAGCAGATAAGTAACCGACGGCATCGATAAAAATATCGGACACCTGATCGCCGCGCCCCGTAAAGATCTGGATGCCTTCGTCAGTTGCGGCAAACGCGAAGGAAAGCAGTGCCCCTGCCAACAGAGATGAGAAGCTACGTTGGTTGGCAAAATGCACAAGCAAGACAATTTGCAAGCCGAGAAAAGCAAATTCAAGAAAATGAGCGATCTTCCGATGATGCTTCGTAAAAAAATCCTCGAGCGAGCTTTCTTCGTTACCTGTGACGGTTTCGATCACTTCACCGACAGAAGCATTCACTTTGTCGCTCAATTCCTCCGACTCTTCCCGAGATGCCAAAGAATTTCCGAAAATAAAAAGCAAAGTCAAAAGGATGGTTCCCAATAAAATGAGGCAAATCACCTTTTGTCTTACCGGCGTATTGTTCATATGTTCTCCCAAAAAAGAACTTTCATTCGAAAGTTCACGGTCAAAAAGCAGATGCGGTACACGAAAAAACAGAAGACGCACCGCCTTTTGTTCTATTGTAACATATTTTGAATGATTTGTAAAGGCTTTTTGGCAATCCTGTTGAAATAATTATGAATATATAATTATAAATAAATATAGAAAGCGACGTCTTCGCTTTTCTCTTCATCGGCCAGCCACGGACACTTTTCCAAAAGGTATCTGGCAGTTGTAGATTCCGAAGAAAGCTCATTGCCTGCCAGAAAGAAGAGAATCTCTTCCCTCTTTTTCATGCCGTTCAAAACGCGTCTGAACGTGCGTGTCAGCTTGTGCTTCATCTCACCGTCAAGCCTTTCGGCATAAGACAGGCGCAGCAAGTTGACACCGCGCACCCGTGCGGAAGCGATATAAAAAAGGAATTGCTTGTGCGCGCGGGTAATTTCCGTATATTCTTCTCCTAAAAGAAGCTCTTCCTGTACGATTCTTTCGCTCATAGCGTTCCTTTCGCCACGTCAACGCGGTTGCGCAGCTCTCCCCGTTCGAAAGCACGGATATTGGCAATGACCTCGTCAAGGCACCGCACACGCGACTCGTAAGAGCCCCATGCCATATGCGGTGTCAGACATACGTTTTTTCTGTTCAGAAGATGTGAAAAGGGATGTCCGACAGGAAAGGGCTCGTGCGAATACACATCACAGCCGAAAAAGCCGATTTGCCCTTCAATCACGGCATCGGCCACCGCCGCTTCATCAAGAACCGCCCCGCGCGCAACGTTGATGAGCATGACACCCCGCTTCATGCGCGAGAGTGCCTGACGGTCAATCATTCCCCGCGTTTGCTCTGTCAGAGGAACGTGCAAGGAAATGATATCGGACTGCGCATAAAGCTCGTCAAGTGAGACGTTTTCAAAGTCCTCCGCCGCATGGCGTCTGTGTACGATCACACGGCACCCCATGGCACGCGCAACCGTTCCCACCGCCTGACCGATGTTACCGAAGCCGATGATGCCCCAGGTTTTTCCCGCAAGCTCATGATAGACGGGAGCAAGGCAGTTCTGCACGCCGCCTCTCGTATACGCGCCGTTTTTTACGTGCGTATCGTATTCGGGCAGATGGGTATAGAGTGAAAGCGCCATCGCGAGTGTGAGCTGCGCCACACTCTGTGAGGAATAGCCCGCCACGTTGCAAACGGCAATACCGAGCTTACGGCAGGCCTGCACGTCGACGTTATCGTATCCTGTGGCGGTGATGCAGATCAAACGCAAGGAAGGCAAGGATGCAAGGATTTCTTCGGTCAGCTTTACTTTGTTGAGAATGGCGACGTCCGCGCCTTGAAGACGGGATACGATCTCGCCTCCCGATGTCTTCGAATAGATCTCCGCTTCGCCAAGTGCAGAAAGCGCACTCAAATCGAGGTCGGCACCGAGTGTTGCCGCGTCAAGAACGGTTATTCTCATAAAAAAGTCCTTTCCTCAACCAAGCGTTTCATCGTAATGCGCACGCACACCGCCGATATACTTCGGGCGTGTTCTTGCCGCCAGAAGAACGGCCTCGCCAATGCGAGAAACCGCAAGACGGACGGGGACTGCCACACGCTTCAGGTGCATACCGATCAAGGTGCCGCCGATATCAAGACCTGCATCGGCGCGGATCTCCTCCAAGGTGACAGGCGCGGAAAAGGAACGGTAAGCGCAGGAGGCAAACGAGCCGCCTGCTTTGGGCTGCGGAACTGCATTCACGCGCTCAAACGCACCCGCCGCCGCTTCTTCAATAATGATCGCACGGTTCAGATGCTCGCAGCACTGCGCGGCAATAAAAATTCCTTTTTTATCAAAAACAGACGAAAGGCCGCGGTATATGGCTTCGGCAATCTCGGGGGAAGATGCGCTGCCGACGCGTTCGCCCGCCACTTCACTTGTTGAGCAGCCGACGACGACGATCGATCCTTTTTTCAGCTTGGCAACCTCGCAAAGCTCTTCAGCGGCGCATCTCGCCTGATCTTCAATTTGTTTCAACACAAAAAACACCTCTTATTCTTCAAAAAGAATGAAATATAATATTATACTATTTTAGTCTATCATGATTTTTAAAAAAAGTCAACACCCCAAGGCGCATTTTCGGGAGATTCCGACGTTTTTCCAAAGCTTGCGGGCAAATCCAAATTTACAAGAAAATTCTTCTCCAATCTTCTTGCAAAAATATAATTTATATGTTATAATAATATGTACGGACTTTTTCGTCCGCAAACGATACCAAAATCTTCCGCGAAAGGGTTTTCCGTCCTCAAAGGAAACAGGTATAATTATGGTTCAGGATATTACTTCTCGCATCAGCGAAAGCTATCCCACGCTTTCAAAAAGCCAAAGGAGGATCGCATCTGCGGTTCTGAATTCTTGCGACAAGGTTGCCTTCATGACCGCCGCCAAGCTCGGACAAACCGTCGGGGTTTCGGAATCCACGGTTGTCCGCTTTGCCATTGAGCTTGGCTTTGACGGATACCCTGAATTTCAGCGTGCGGTACAGGAGCTTGTCAGAGCAAGCCTGACGCCCAATCAGCGCATTGAGGTCACCAACTTGCGCATCGGCGATAAAAACGCGCTTGACAAGGTCATGAACGCCGATATAGACAAGATCAAATACACGTTGGAAAACATTGACCGAGAGGCCTTTTCAGCCTCCGTCACCTCAATTCTGCATGCCGAACATATCTACATCATCGGCGTTCGCTCTTCGGCTTCCCTTGCATCCTTTCTGCATTTCAATTTGAGCATGATTCTTGATAACGTCAAGCTTGTCACGCCTACCAGCAGCAGCGAGGTGTTCGAGCAGATCCTTGATATCGGGCCGAACGACGTGATGATCGCCATCAGCTTTCCCCGCTATTCGACCAAGGTCATCAATGCGGTCAAATACGCGCATGCCCAGGGCTCGACCGTCATTGCCCTGACCGACAGCCGTTCCGCACCGATTGCCGCAGATGCAACGCACATTCTGACGGCGCAAAGCGACATGGCCTCCTTCGTTGACTCCTTGGCCGCCCCCTTGAGTGTGATCAATGCCATGCTCGTTGACGTGACGCGTCAGATGGAGCAGCAGGTCAAAGAGCGCTTCGACCGCTTGGAGCGCATTTGGGATGAATACGATGTCTACAGTAAACGCTAAATCGGTATGTATTGTCGGCGGTAGTGCTGCCGGTCTTTTCGCGGCGGCCGAGCTTTTGCGCTCGGGCGTGAACGTCACAATCTTTGAACACAAAAATGAAACAGGCAAAAAGCTGCTGATCACGGGCAAGGGCCGTTGCAATCTCACAAACGATTGCAACCCCGAGGAATTTCTGGCGGAGGTCACGCGCAACCCTCGGTTTCTGATGAGTGCCATTCACCGCTGTCCGCCCTCTTACGTCATGCGCTTTTTCGAGGAGCACGGTCTTCCCCTGAAAACCGAACGCGGACGGCGTGTCTTCCCCGTTTCGGACAAAGCAAAAGACGTTGTCAACGT
>JAFVXT010000022.1 GCA_017501005.1 Clostridia bacterium | reverse complement strand
TGACGTGAACGGCAAGCTCGGGACATTCGCTTCGCAAGCGGGAGATCAGTCCCATATCCGCCACGATGAGTGCATCAATACCGTGCAAGGCGGCTTCCTTTGCAAGCGCGACGGCTTCATCAAGCTCACGGTCAAAAAGCAGGGTGTTCAGGGCCATATACACGGCAACACCGTGCGCGTGGCAGTAACGAATGGCACGCCTTAACTCTTCAGCACCGAAATTTTCGGCGGAAGCGCGTGCATTGAATTTTTCACTGCCGAGATAAACGGCATCAGCTCCCCCTTCAACGGCGGCAAGCAAGGCCTGATAAGAGCCGGCGGGGGCAAGTATTTCGGGCTTTTTTTCAAAAAGGCTTTTCAATTGGATTTTCTCCCGTTGATTTTTTTGAAAAGTATCGTCGGTTTTCATAAAAAAACAAAAAAATCCGTTGCAATTTCTTTGTGTATATGATATAATATAAACGTTATATTATGCCTGCGGCTCTGATTGCCGCGGCACAGGCGCAGTATATGAAAAAACGCATCGGTCAGCATTGCTTCCGCACGCTTGAACGCTTTGCGGAGCACATATTGTTATTATAACATAAAAAGCACTCACTGTCAACGAGTTTTCGGACTTTCGGGAAAAGAGGTTTTTGAAAAATGCAGGATTTTTCTTCATATCGCAGAGTGGTCGTGAAGGTGGGAACCTCCACGCTCACGCATGCAACAGGTCATCTTGACTTGCGCAGAATCGAGACGCTTGTCCGCGTTCTCGCCGACTTCCGCAATCAGGGGCGCGAGGTCGTATTGGTCAGCTCGGGCGCAGTTTCGGCAGGTATCGCACGTCTGGGCGTGGATCACCGTCCGCGCTCAACCGAGGAAAAGCAAGCCTTGGCCGCCGTCGGCCAAAGCCAGCTGATGAAGCTTTACGAGCGGCTTTTTTCGGACTACGGCTACTGTGTCGGTCAGATCCTTCTGACGCGTGACGTGATGGATTCGCCCACACGGCGTAAGCATGCCGAGCAAACATTTGAAACCCTGCTCTCGCTCGGGTGCATTCCGATCGTGAACGAAAACGACTCGGTCTCCAGTGAGGGAATCAATTTCGGCGGTAACGATACGCTTTCCGCTTACGTGGCCATGGTCTGTCATGCAGATCTTCTTGTGAACCTGAGTGACGTTGACGGCCTTTACGACAGAGATCCCCGCCGTGACGCTTCGGCACGCCTGATCCCGCAGGTTGACCGCGTGACAGACGATTTGCTCGCAATCGCGGGCGGTGCGGGCACCGAACGCGGTACGGGCGGCATGGCCACCAAGCTTGAAGCAGCACGCATGGTGACCGAAGCCGGCATTTCCATGATCATAGCAAACGGCGCGGATCCGTTGATCCTCTACAATATCACGGACGAACGTAAATTCGGAACCTTCTTTTCCGCACAGCCGGCTCATTGAATCGAAGCGCTATGAACGATTTGTTGACAATGACGAAAAGCGAGCTGCTTGCCTTGACAGAGGAGCTCGGTGTGCCTGCCTATCGCGCTTCGCAGATCATGGCACACGTGAATCGAGGAGAAGCCCCGCACGAGATGACGACGCTTCCGCTTTCTCTTCGCACCTCGCTTGCCGAAAAGACTGTTTGGCGTTTGCCCACGGTGGAAAGAAAGCAGGTCTCGCAAAAGGACGGTACGGTCAAGTATCTGATGCGGCTTTTTGACGGCGAATGCGTAGAAAGCGTGCTGATGTCTTATAAGCACGGATATTCTCTTTGCATTTCCTGCCAGGTCGGTTGCCGCATGGGCTGTCGCTTTTGCGCATCCACGCTTGGCGGTCGGGTGCGGAATCTCTATGCCTCCGAAATGCTGGGTCAGGTCGTTGCTGCACAAAAGGATGCGGGTGTGCGCGTGGCGAGCATCGTGATGATGGGCATTGGTGAACCGCTTGATAATTACGATGAGACCGTCAAGTTTTTGCGTCGTGTGACCTCTCCCGAAAGCTTGCATATCGGTGCAAGGCATATTTCGCTTTCAAGCTGCGGCTTGGTGCCCGCGATCCGAAGACTGGCTGAGGAGAATCTTGCCATTACGCTTTCGATCTCCTTGCATGCGGCGACGGACGAAGCGCGAAGCGAGATCATGCCGATCAATCGCAAATACGGCCTTGATGAATTGCTTACGGCCGCCTCCGATTATTTTCGGACGACAGGCCGCCGCATTTCCTTTGAATATACTCTTCTTGCGGGCAAAAACGATACCGATGCCGATGCCGAGCGCTTGGCTTCGCTTTTGCACCGATATCTTGATCCCGCCCCCATTCACGTCAATCTGATTCGTGTGAATGAGGTAGAAGAGACCGAATATCGACACGGCACCAAAAAAAGTGCGGAAGCCTTTGCGTATGCCCTGCAAAAACGCGGTGTGAACGCGACCTTGCGCCGCAGACTCGGGGACGACGTTGATGCCGCTTGCGGGCAGCTGCGCCGCAAAAGCCAAAGAATGTAATTGAAAGTTTACCTCATACAAAGGGACGGATTATGGAGTTTTATGCAGTCAGCGACATTGGAAAATGCCGCACAGAAAACCAGGATACCTACGGAAGCGTCGGTGAAGGGAGAATCTTTTTTGCAACCGTTTGCGACGGCATGGGCGGCGCGGCGGCGGGCAAGCAAGCGGCCGAAACGGCTTGTGAGCAGATACTCGGCGTGATTTCGGAGCATTTTGCCCGCGAAAAGGATGGCCGTTCACCCAAGCCCTTGACCGCTTATGAGAGCAAGCGCTTGCTTCGTCAGGCACTTGATCTTGCCAATGATGCGGTATATCTTGCATCGCAAAAGGACAAGGCTCTGCACGGCATGGGAACCACCGTTGCGGCTACACTTTTCTATTACGGAAAAGCATACATGATGCACGTGGGCGACAGCCGCGTGTACCGTTACAGAAACGGATTTCTTGAGCGTATGACGAGCGATCACTCGCTCGTGCAAACAATGGTTGACGAAGGGAAGCTGACCGAGGAGCAGGCGAGAGTCCATCCGTCGAGAAACGTGATCACGCGTGCTGTTGGCGTGGGCGAACAGATTGCCGCCGACTACAGAACCGAAGAATTGCATGCGGGAGATCTTTATCTTCTGTGCAGTGACGGCTTGACGGGTATGGTCAGCGACGAGCGCATAGAAGAAATTCTTTCCGCGCCGAAAACCGTCCGGGCGAAAGCGAACGCTTTGCTTTCGGCGGCACTTTCGGAGGGCGGCGAGGATAACGTCACGATTGCTTTGATTGAATGCGGCGAGGATGACGTATACAGCGTTTGGGAGGCCTTGACCGACGTTCGTACCGAGGATATTACGGCACCTTACGTGGCGGATGCTTCCAATGCGGAAATTAAAAGCGGCAGGGGGGATATTGAATAATGGCAACAGGCACCTACATCGGCAAATTGATCGATAACCGTTATCAGATCAACAGCCGTGTCGGGAGCGGCGGTTCAGCGCGTGTTTACCGCGCCCATGATACGCTCATGGGACGAACCGTGGCACTCAAGATTCTGGAGGAGGACGAGACTCGTTACAGAATCAACTCCCGAAGCTTCGATACCGAGGTGGAAGCGATTTCCAAGCTTTCGCACCCCAATATCGTGACGATCTATGACGTATCCATGCAAGGAAACGTCAAATACATCGTTATGGAATTTGTTGACGGCATCACGTTGCGTGAATATTTGAGCTTTCATACGCATCTCGTGCCCGAGGAGGTGTTCTCCTGTGCCAAGCAGATCCTGTCGGCACTGGAGGCCGCGCATGCAAAGGGGATTATTCACCGCGATATCAAGCCGCAAAACGTTATGATTTTGAAAAACGGACAGGTCAAGGTGGCAGATTTCGGCATTGCGCGTTTGCCCGATACCGATAATTTTAAGTTAGACGACCGCGCGATCGGTACCGTCCATTACATCAGCCCCGAGCAGGCGACGGGCAGTGCGGTTGATGAACGAAGCGACCTTTATTCTCTGGGCATTCTTATGTATGAGATGCTGACGGGAAGCCGCCCCTTTGAAGCGTCCGACGCTTCAACCGTGGCCATGATGCAGGTGTCGGATCAGCCGGCAGCGCCGCACACGTTGCGTGAGGACATTCCGCCCGCGCTCGAGCAGGTTGTTATGCGTGCCATGAAAAAAGATCCCGATGAACGTTATGAAAATGCGTCGGCCATGATCCGTGCCATCGTTCGTGCCGAAAAGCACCCGACAAGCACGTTCAAGGAAGTCCTTTCGGGGAAGGGGAGTGCAAGCGAGCATCGCTTGAGTGACTTTTTTGGCAGAATTTTCGGACACAAAAGGGAAACGGCCGAGGAAGAAATGACAACCATTGACGGCACAGAAGAACAGATCGTTGCAGAAGAAAGCGTCGAATATATCGAATATACAGAAGAGAACCGAACGGAGGAAGAGAATATGAACGTAATTTTGGATCGTGAACGGTATGAGCGTAAAAGAAGAAGATGGGGCAAGGACGATATGGATGAAGCTATCGGTATTCCCGAAGCCGAAGAATCCGACGCTTCTGAAGGCGAGCTTGAGGAAGTGACCGCGCCCGTCGAAGCGGCAGAGGCCATGCAAGAGACCGTCGAGGCGCTCGAAACGGAAGATGCCGTAGAGGAAATTCCCGAAGCGCTTGAAGAGTCCGAGGACTTCTTTGAAGAGCCCGCCGAGCAGATCGAGGAGCCCATCGAGGAAGGAATGGAGGAGCCTGTTGAAGAAGAGCTCGAAGAGGCTGCGGAAGAAATCGAAGAAGCCATTGACGAAGAGCTCGAAGAGGCTGCGGAAGAAATCGAAGAAGCCATTGACGAAGAGCTCGCAGAGACTTCGGAAGAGTCTGATGAGACCGTAGAAGAGTTTGAAGAGGTTGAAGAGGCCGTAGAGGCCGTAGAGGAAGAAGATGACCTTGACGTTCCCGATTTTTTGAGGAGCCGTATTGAAGCGACCGTAGCCAAGGAAGCGGCGCAGCTTGAAAAGACGTTTGAAAGCGAAAAAGCCGTCGATACCGCCGATACCGTACTGTTTACCGTCGCGGATACGCAGGAGTCTGCAGATGAGCTTTTCGAAGAAAGCAAAGAAGAGTTGACTGCAGCTGAAGAGGTCGAAGAGCTTCCCGAGGAACTCGAGGAAGAGCCCCCGGAGGATACGCTCGAGGAAGAGCAAGATGCGGATTTTGATGAAAGGCAGGCGCTGATCAGCGAAAAAGAAGCCGAGGCCGATGCGCGTTTTGCAGAAGCTGATGCCCGTTTGGCGGAGGCTGAAGAACGCATCGCGGAGGCTGATGCCAAGCATGCGGCTGTGAACGATCGGCTGGCTGAATACGAGCTGCTGTGCGCCGAGCTTGATGCAAGAGCGGCTGAAGCCGATGCGCGCGATGCCGAGCTTGATAAAAAGCAGGCGATCATCAGTGCCAAGGGAGCTGAAGCCGACGCTCGTTTTGCTGAAGCCGATGCGCGTATGGCCGAGGCAGAGGCGCGCGTTGTGGAAGCCGATGCGAGATTTACAGAGGCTGTTGCTATGCGTGAAGCAGAGGAGCAGGACCGTGCGGTGCGTACCGAGTATGCGGATTCCGCGGTCTCAAAGACCTTGCTTCTTTTGAAAATTCTTTTCCCGGCAGTCAGCGGTGCGCTGTTGGTCGGACTTTTCTTCGTCCTTTTCTACAGCGGTATTCTTTTTGGCCGTTACGTGCCAAGCGTTGATACGTACAACGGACAGAGCGAGATCAAGGGTATGGACGTTGTGGTTGAGTACGTCCGCAGCACGTCAAAAGCGGGCACCGTTCTTGCGCAGACGCCTGCCGCAGGCTTTACCCGCAAGAATACCGATACCATTTATCTGCGTGTCAGTGCAGGAAAATCGGTATACGAGAAATACAAAACGCAGTTGGACGAGCAATTGAAGGGCGATCTTTCGTCGGCACTCGCATTCCTTGATTTTACCAACAGTAAGAAACATAATCCCCAGAACCGTGCCGTGGTCATTTATGAGCCTGACAGTGAGACCAAAGCAGGGGAGGTCTTCAAATACGAGATCGATCCTGTCATGGATCAAAAGGGCGTGACCACTATTCGTCTTTACGTCAGTACAGGTGCCGATGAATAACGAAAAAGCAAGAGTTGTCGGTTGCCTCGGCGGACTTTACGAGGTTTCTTCCTCGGACGGAGCACGTTACTTTTGCAAAGCAAGAGGTGCGTTTCGTCACGAGGATACGCGCGTTCTGGTCGGCGATTTCGTTCACCTTGCGTCGGCTTCCGACGGCAGTACGGTGATTGACGAGATCATCAGGCGGAAGAACGCATTGATCCGTCCGCGTCTTGCCAATCTTGACCATCTGACGGCGGTTCTTTCTGTGAAGAATCCGATCCCCATGCCCGATACGCTGGACAAGCTGTTGGCCATTTGCCACCATAACGGCATCGACGTTTCTCTGGTGCTGACCAAAAGTGATCTGACTGACGGTCGGGCACCGACGCTTGATGCCGATTGTCCGCCGCTTGACGAGCTTTACAGCCGTGTCGGGTATCCTGTCTTTATGCTGTCATCGGAAACGGGCGAAGGGGTTGAAGCGTACAGAAATTACGTGCTTGAGCACCTTTCGCGCGGTGAAACGCTTGCCTTTGCGGGCGCGTCGGGTGTAGGTAAATCAACGCTTCTCAATGCACTTTTTCCGTCTCTTGCCTGTGAAACGGGCGGCGTGAGCGAGAAGATCAGCCGCGGCCGTCATACCACGCGCGCCGTGTCGCTTTTTGAAATGGAAGGCGGCTATATTGCCGATACGCCGGGCTTCAGCATGCTGGACTTTTTGCGCTTTGATTTTTTTGCGCTTGAGGATCTTCCCCTGAATTTCCCCGAGATCGCATCGCATATCGGCGAATGCCGTTATGCCGATTGCTCGCATACGTCGGAGGAAGGGTGCGCTGTTCTCGAATTGGTGAGAGAGGGAAGAATTGCCCCTTCGCGCCACCGTTCCTACGTGTCACTTTATGACATTCTGCGACAAAAGAAAAAGGCAGTCTATAAGTAAGAGCTTTTATGAAGTTTTATCTTGTCCGTCACAGACAGACTTATACGAATGTGCTTGCCTGTCACAGCGATTGGGCGGCTCGAGCGTTCCATGGCACAATCTGTGTCATGGAACGCTTTTTTTGCGAGCATACTGCACAAAAAAACTCGTTTTGTTTTGTCGAAAACGACGATTTGCATTGACAAGGGGGGCGAAAAAGCAACCGACTATTGATTTTGAAAAAAACATATGGTATAATAAAGCAAATAATATATGCGATTTTCAACCGTTTGGTTTTTTCGCAGAGTATTAATCTGATTTTGGAAAATTGAAGGGAGATTTTCAAGTGAAAAAAAGAGTATTCACACTTTGTCTGGCAGCTTTGCTGTTTGCAGGTGCACTGACGGGAATTCTTGTCGCCACCAGCGCAAGCGAAGAGGCAACGTTTGATCCGGACAGTTATAATTACGATGCATTGTACGTTGATGGTGCAATCCTCAACTACAGTGCCATGGATCATAAGGCGGGAGATACCGTTGATCCGACGCTCACAACAAGCGAAAGCGGCAAGCAGCTGCTTCTTGAGGCGCTCAATTCGGATGTTCAGACCGATTGGCAATACGGCGACGGCTATCTCGAAATCTCCACGGGCTCTGTCGTCAAGGCAGAGGGCATTTTTGCACCGGGTGATGCTGAGAATCCTACAAAGGAGTATACTGTCGAGTATCTTTACAGTTTTGTGGATAAAGGCTTGCCTCAAACGCTCGCCGACTCCGCTTATCACACAACTTATCCGCAGGATGCTTTTTACGGCTCGGCGCAAATAGTCTCGCACGCAGTTGCCAGCTCGACCTTTGCTACTTATTATATAAAGGACGAAGCTCTGGCCGAACTGAAGGCGCTTTCCGGCTCTTATCTTGCATGCGCTGACAACGTTGCCTTGCAGGAGGCCTTCTCTTTCAAACCGAATACCTCGCACGTCGGCGATGATTCGGACGGTATATTCAATTACGAACAGGCACAGGAACTGTTCAAAAAATATCAGACGACCTACTACTTTATGGATATGGATTGGACGAACGTCGGTGAAGGACGCATTAGCAAAACAGTCCTTAACACCGGCGACTCTTGGAAAGCCGACTTGGACTGGAAAAGTGATAGTTATGAGCTGTTCCGCATGAATTTCGGTGATATGCGTCTGCTCCATTTCTTTGTAACGAATACGTTCAATGCAAGCAGCGCGAATTATACAGAGACTATCGGCCTGTCTAAGGATTACGTTAACATTGGTTCCGTTAAAAATACCTTTGCGTCGACTGCACTCATGAGTGATCTGATCCTTGCCAGGGACGTCGGTACGCGTGTGTATGCCGTTCGTGTTTATGATCACAAGCTGACCGCAGAAGAGCAGCAGCAGAACCACATCGCGGATATCTGCCGTGCGTACCGTATTGATCCTTCCTTCTATACCGAAGCTGACGCGAGAGAGAAGGCACTCTTCAACAGTGCTTTGCACGGCGTTCGCGTTGGTGTCAACAGCAAGGAAGACGTGCTTGAAACGATTGCGAAAGCAGTATCCTCCACCATCAAAACCGAAAAGAGTGTTTATACGGATCTTTACGTTCAGGAAGGCTTGTCTTTCATGGTCAATCCCATGATCACGACGAACGAGTACGAGCGCGGTACGCTCATTACGTCGCTTTCCGATCTTGACGGCAATTACTATTCCGTCGGTTCGTCCGCCAAGCCCGCAACCTATACCAACCGTGCGGTCAACCTCGGCTTGCAACAGGGCTTGAATTTTGGCAATATTCTTCCCACCGAAGGCGAATACACTGTTCGGTTCATTTATGCCAATAGCTCGGCCGACCTTCCCACAGAGGATGCACCAGGCCGTCAGTTTTTGAATTTCACGATCGGCCCTGCCTCTTACCGCATCAACTATGCGCGTCCGAGCGTGGATCCTGCCGCAAAGAGCGGTGTGACTAAGAGTTATTTTTGTATGTACAGCGGTGAGACGGGTGCGGAAATTTGGAAATGCGACTTTGACACCTCGTATGGCTCGGATAAGCAGCCTGACCTTTTTGCGGTTGAATACGGAGCGATCACCGAGTTCAGCAATGAGGTTAGCATAACTTCTTCAAAGGTCACGGTCAGCGTGTTTGACGGCAAAGGTCTCGTTGTAAAAAGGTCGGATACGAACGGTCCTTACCTCAAAAAGGCTTTGGCAATTGAACCGCATATCAATAAAGATCTTTACCTCGTCATGGTGTATGACTGCATTTTGAACGAAGAGCAGAAGCTGCAGAACCATTTTGCCGACCTGATGGGATATTATCAGGTTGACATGGACTTGTTCGACAGAATTACAAGCGACGATACCAAAATCAAGCTGTATGAAGCATTGAAGGACGTTAAGCTTGGCGAAACAAGCAAGGGGTATCTGCAAGGCGTTCTTGAAAGCTTTGCCTTAACAGGCGGTGAGCTCGGTGTCATCAAGGCTGATGACCATATGACGTTCGAGGGCATTCAGGCGCGTATTGATGATTATGCGTCGGCACGTGCACTCTTCTCCTTCGACAATCAAAAGCTTGCTGAGCTTGAAAAGCGCGGCTGTGACGTGGAATTCGGAGCCCTTTTGGCACCTGTGACCGAAGTTGGCACAACGGAGGATCTGAAGGTTGCATACCTTCCCGCTCTCGGTGAATATGTACCTGCGGATGAAAGTATTATTCAAAAAACGTTCTACCGCAAGGGTGAGATCCTCGAAGGTCTTTACGGCTTTGCAACCGATGAAAAACGCTATTTCTCGGCAACGATTCCCGCGCTTGCAACTGATGCTGACAAGGATAAGTTGAATCAGCAGTATTATATGCGTGCCTATATGGCCGTTGATTTTGAGGGCTCGAATTTCGTTTTGTATATCGATGCGACCTCCGAGCTGTTCGGCGATAGCGTATCCATTATGGAGGCTTGTGATTACTTCCTCTTCACAGGCTATGCGGAATCCGAGATCCTTGCGGCACTTGCAGGCGAATATGCAACCGCCGCCGCTTTGAAGACGAAGGAGATTTCCGATCTTGCACACGGCAATTATCAAATTGCCTATCTTGCCTCTAAGTTGATCCAGGCAGCGCGCGACGGTGCAAAAGAAGCCAAGGCGCAAAACGCTACTGTGTCCTCGGGCATCTCTGTTGATATGCTGGAAGCGGACGCTATGCGCGTTGGCCCTCAAGCGGCCACCACCAAGGTGCAGGCCGAGCTTTACGCAACCATCGGTATTTCCAAATATGAAGAGGCAATAACCGCTATTACTGAAGCACAAAAGGCCGCCACGAAAATGGCCGAAGACGTGTATCAGACGGTTTTGGCAGAGGGTGCTGACGAAGCAACCGCCAATGCCATTCGCGATACCGCTTGTGCAAAGCTTCTGACCATGATCGGCAACGTTGATGCTTCCCTTGCAACGGCCGAGCCGCTCAAGGACGAAATGCAAGCAGTTCTTGACTCGTTTGCAAGCTACTCGGCACTCAGTCAGCTTTCCAAGGTGTTCCCCGCAAAGGCCTCCGTCTTTATCAACGGCAAGCTGCTCACCCGTTATACGATCATCACCGATAACGAGAACCTGGCCGTTGCTGAGTCTTTGCAAAAGCTTTTGCTTGAGCACATCGGTAATACCATCGGTGTTTACAATGTCGATAATCCGTACGTTGGTGATCATTACGATTATACGGCCTTGAATACCATTATTCTCGGTATCACAAGCAAGCAGATCGATACAAGCAGCTCAAGCTACGCCGTTTACGGAAACGGTAACTGTGTGTACATCGAAGGCAGTACGCTTGAAGCGGTTGAAGCGGCTTCCGCGAAATTCTTCAAGGCATACTGTGCAGGCACGGGCAGACAGCAAATGACACTTGATGAAGGTAAAAATGCACTTCTGAACCAGGTTTATACGCCGCTTATTTCCTTCAATTACGGCGAATCCTATCCTGCCGTTCAATGCGATTCCTACAATGCCGAGGGCGTATGGCAGGTCTTCTTGCAGAAGATGAAGCAGCTGCCCGAGGAGATCACCGTGATCGATACCGTTGAAATCGAAGACATTCCCGACAGTGCAAAAAATACCTATTACGTTTCCTTGGAAGGATCTGATAAAAACGCCGGTACGATCGATGCGCCCTTCAAAACTGTTGAAGCGGCACTCGAGAAGGTGGCGTATACCGGTGGCGGAGCGATTTATATTCGCGGCGGCTATTATAAGATCGACAAACCGATTTCGGTGAATGCACTCCATAACGGTACGAAGCTTTCTCCTCTGTTTATTTCCGCATATCCCGGTGAAGAGGTTGTCTTCACCTCGGCGGCGCAGGTTGCAGCTTCTTCCTTGCAGACGGTCGATCAAGCAATCGCAAGCGGTGTGATCGATGCGAAGATGAAGGATCGCTTGAACGCATTCAATGCGGATAACAGCAAAAACGTTTACGTCACTTATCTGGATCCGGATCAATATTCTTACGGTAAACCTGCTACCACCCAGCTTTACGTGAACGACAACCTTTATCATGTGGCAAGATGGCCGAATAAGGGTGAAAATGATTCTGATCTTTATATCTCGAATGGCCGTATCAGATTTACCGATAAAGACATTAAGGGTGTCGATAAGCAAGCAGAAGACGTTTTGAAGATCGGTAGAGTCATAGCCACAGCGAGTAGTCTTTATGACATAGGAAAGAATCAAACAGGCGGTTGGCAGATCGTCTTTGATAACTGCTTGTATAAAGATCATATTTTAACCTACGCTGAGGACGTAGAGCTTTATACCTATGCAGCTGTCTATGAAGAATGGGACCGTGCACACTATACTCTGACGCTTTCGGTTGACAATCAGGGCCGCAATATCATGACGAGTAAAGAGCCTAGTGACTGGGGTTGTATGGAAAAAGCGGGTAACAACCTGTATTTCTATAACGCCATTGAAGACCTTGATCAAACCGGCGAGTTCTATCTTGACCGCAAAACCGGTGCGCTCTATATTTATAGTGAAAGCTCTCTTGCAGATACCGAAATCTTTCTTTCCACTTCCGCAACAGCTTTGCTTAACGTTACAGGTGCTTCGAACGTTGTGGTCAACGGCCTCTCCTTCACCAAGACCATGGCAACAGCAGTGAATGTTCTTGAGAGCGATCATGTCATCGTTCAAAATTGTACGTTCAGCGATATCGTGGGTAACGCAATGTCTGTTTCCGGTAAATATTGCGGCGTTTTGAACAGCGATTTCTCTAACAGCACAAGTGCGATGCTCAGCGTATGGTCTTCGGTCAAAAATATGGAGACCTCGTATAACTTCATCCAGAATAATTACTTCCACCATCCGAACGAGGTAGAACAGACTGCGCTTTCACTCGGCGGTGTCGGTACGGTGGCATCGCACAATCTGTTTGAAGATTCGATTGTCTACTACGGTTCATCTCTTGAGACCATTCTCGAGTATAACGAGTTTAATCGAGGCTCACAGATCACCTATGACTCCGGCCCTGTGTATATGTCCGGCCCCGATAACAAGACAGCAAACCACATTCGTTACAACTATATCCACGACCTGAACCATTCCCGATACGGTATTTACCTTGACGACTTGAACACGGGCAACTACGTATATGGCAACGTCATTCACTACGATGAGAACTTCGGCCTCAAGGGCGCTGGTAAGTGTGTGAATTTGCATAGCGGTAACATGAACGTTATTTATAACAACATCGGTATCAATGCAGGCGAGGCCGGCATCAAAGCTGACGGAAACTACTTTGTTCAATCGATTGACGGTGTTCAGACGACGGGTTCCGGTTCTCTTGCATACCGTTGGGAAGCCCTTTCGCCCCGTTATGTAGTAAGAGGTGTTGACATGGAGCAATATGCACCTCGTTTCCCGCTTTCGGTCTGGATGTCAGAGTTGGCAGCAGCGCATATTGCAGAGCGTGCATTGAAGCCCGGATGGGATGACGAGGGAGATAAGAACTCGGTCACCGATGCGACGGAGATCTTCTTGCGCAGTACCTTCTATAACGTTTATATTGACAACGTGATGGTCCAATGCGGTAATAAAGGTTATCGTTTCCTTGAGTATTTTAACACTCGTAAATCGGAGCGCAACCTTTACTTCGAAACGCCCGAAGAGGTCGGCTTCGTTGATTATGGTGGCCACGACTTCAATCTTCGTCCCGATTCCGCAGTCTGGGCGGAGAACTCGCAGTTCACTAAAATTCCGTTCGACCGCATGGGACGTACTGTGGATATTGCAAAATAATTTTCAAACGTGAGTGAGATACGAACCAAAGTCGTTTGGTTGTCTGCATTCACGAAGGCCCCCACGGCACATTTGGTGCCGTGGTTAAACGAACTATTCGCAAATAAACCCCAACCGTGAATCAAACTCTTGATTACCACCAAACGATTACTTGTTGATTGGGACTATGGATTAGGATGACGAATTATCTCTACCTGAAGATCACGATATCGATGGAGTATTTCACTCGTATTCATCGCGTCCATTCTTTCACCGCGAGTAGAGCGGAGAACTTGATTGGATTCATGAACAGTCTGACGAAGGGTGGAAAGAGTCCAGGCAAGAACATCGACTCCCGTTTTTAATGGTAAGCAGCGGCTGCAACTCAAAGATGGATCAGAAGGATCAGAAGGATTGGAAGGATTGGAAGGATTGGAAGGATTGGAAGGATTGGAAGGATTATTACTATTATTATTTGTACTAGGCGATTCGGCCATAACAGGAAGTACAAGTTCAGGATCCGTTTCGAGGTTTGTATGAATACGCTCTTCATTTAACTAGACATAACGACATATTGATAATGAAATGAAAGGAAATTGGTAACAGTTTTCACGCTCAATTTATATCACTCATCCCATTCAAGCAATGCCATACTCTTTCTTCACGAACACGAATAACTCGTGCACTGTCCTGTTTCACCAAATGGTACTGATAGGAAGGGAAATTTGCTGGAGGAATGGCGTGGTAAATACTATCCTTATCACTTTCCAAAACATGGACGACGAAGGGGAAATTCAGACCAAAAAAGGAATAACCGTCCAGA
>JAFVXT010000021.1 GCA_017501005.1 Clostridia bacterium | reverse complement strand
CGAGCTTTAAAAAAGGCAAAAATATTTTTAATAAAAATTTCCATTTTCAGACATGGAAAAGTGCTCTTTGTGCAATATGTACAGTTGTTAAAAAAGTGGATTTTTAAACTTTCGCATGTTGAAAATGTGGAAAACTTTTTGCCTTTTTCCGCCCCGTCTTGGAAAAATGCCGTTTAAACAGGTTGAAAACCCAAAAGTTTTTCACTTTTTCCACCATTGACGTGTTGAAAAGATTTTTAAGAAAAAAATGATTTTTTGACAGACCAACCACTTGACAAGGAAAAGCACGCAGAACACAAGGGGTAAGATTGCCCTGCTTGGGCATCGATTTTTAAGAAAAAATGGGAATTTTTGCGCGCGTGTGCGTGCCTTTGAATTTTCCCGAAAGGATCCTATGGCAGCAGAATTCTGGAACGTAAAAAAATTCAATGCGGCACTTTCATCGGGCGAGCCTTTTCTTGTTGATTTTTTTGCAACGTGGTGCGGGCCTTGCAAGCAAATGGCACCGATTTTTGAGGAATTTGCCGTGCTGCATGATGAAATCCATGCGGCAAAGGTCGATATCGATGCCGAGCCGACACTGGCACAGACGTGCGGTGTGCGCTCGGTTCCCACCTTTATTCTTTTTCGCAACGGCAAAGAGTTTGCGCGTGCGCTTGGCGCGATGCCTCTGCGCAAGCTGGAGCAATTTGCGGGCGTGAAGCAAACGAGCGTGCAAAAGGAAGAGGCTTTCGATTGATTGGCAGGAGTGTTGTTTTTTTGACAACACTCCTGCTTTTACATATAATATTAGAAGGACATTTACGTCATCAAAGAATTTTTTTGGAAAACCCATTGACAAAAAAGCGTTCAATGGTGTATAATGACAAAAAACAACACCGATGCCTGTCCGTTCTTTATCGGCGGCATTTTTATTTATTGATCTTAAAGGAGTACATCATGGAAAACGTCAAGCGTATCCCCGAAATCTTCGGTTGCCGCGTGTTCAATGACGATATCATGCGCGCGCGTCTGCCGAAGGACGTTTATAAATCGCTTTCCAATACGATTGCCACAGGCAAGGAAATTGATGCGTCGATTGCCAATATCGTGGCCAACGCCATGAAGGATTGGGCCATTGAAAACGGCGCCACCCACTATACGCACTGGTTTCAGCCGCTGACGGGCGTCACGGCAGAAAAGCACGAGGCATTCATTTCCCCCGTCGGCAACTGCAAGGTGATCATGGAATTTTCGGGCAAGGAGCTGATCAAGGGCGAGCCGGATGCCTCTTCCTTCCCGTCGGGCGGTCTGCGCGCAACCTTCGAAGCGAGAGGCTATACCGCGTGGGATCCCGGTTCTTACGCGTTTGTCAAGGACGGCTCTCTTTATATCCCCACCGCCTTTTGCTCTTATACGGGTGAAGCGTTGGATACCAAAACCCCGCTTTTGCGTTCGATGGACGCCATCAATTTGCAGGCCTTGCGCATTTTGCGCCTGTTTGGCGATCAACAGACCACGCACGTTTCCACCACGGTGGGCGCGGAGCAGGAATATTTTTTGGTTGACCGCAGCTTTTACGAGCGCCGTCCCGACCTTTTCTATGCAGGACGCACTCTTTTCGGCGCGCCTGCGCCCAAGGGGCAGGAGATGGAGGACCACTATTTCGGTGCACTCAAGCCTCGCGTGAGCGAATACATGCAGGAGCTTGACGAAGAGCTTTGGAAGCTCGGCATCAATGCCAAGACCAAGCATAACGAGGCCGCGCCCGCCCAGCATGAATTGGCGCCCATTTTCTCTACCGCCAACATGGCCATTGACCAGAATCTTCTGATCATGGAATACATGAAAAAGGTGGCAGGACGGCACGATATGGTCTGCCTGCTTCACGAAAAGCCCTTCAACGGTATGAACGGATCGGGCAAGCACGATAACTGGGCGCTTTCCACTGATACCGGTAAAAATCTGCTTGTTGCAGGCAAAACTCCTGCCGAAAATACGCAGTTCCTTCTGATTCTTGCCGCCGTTGTCAAAGCGGTTGACGATTATCAGGATATGCTTCGCCTCTCGGTCGCATCTGCGGGAAATGACCACCGTCTTGGCGGCAACGAAGCACCTCCCGCCATCATTTCGATCTTTATCGGCGAAGAGCTGGAGGCCATTGTGCGCGCCATCATCGACGGCAAGGCGTATAATGCCGTTGGACGCGCTGTGATGAACCTCGGCGTGCCGTCGGTTCCCACCTTCACAAAAGACACCACCGACAGAAACCGTACCTCTCCCTTTGCCTTTACGGGTAATAAATTTGAGTTCCGTATGCCCGGCTCCTCGCAGAACGTCGCCATGCCGAACATCGTTTTGAATACCGCCGTTGCCGAAAGCTTCCGTCAGTTTGCCGATACTATCGAAGAGGCAAAAGACAAGGAGCTTGCCACGGTGAAGCTGATCAAGGATACCTTTACCGAGCATCAGCGCATCATTTTCAACGGTAACGGCTATTCCAAGGAGTGGGAGGAGGAGGCTGCGCGTCGCGGACTTCTGAATTTGCCCACCGCCGTTGACGTCTATCCTTATCTGACAGAGGAAAAGAACATCCGCGCCTTCACCTCGCACGGTGTCATGAGCCGCATTGAAATGGAGTGCCGCAAGGAGATTCTGCTTGAAAATTATTCCAAGCAAATCAATATCGAGGCCTTGACCATGATCGATATGGCCATGAAAAATTACATTCCCGCCGTCAATGCGTATATTGCCGAGATCTCGGGCGTTGCGGCTTCAAAAATGGCCGTATGTCCCCACCTTGCCTGCAAAATGGAAAGCGAGCTGATCGAACGCTTGTCCGAGCTGAATCTTCGGGCGTACGAGGCTGTCAAGACGCTTGAACGCACCGATAAAAAGGCAGCCGCGATCAAGGATGCACTCAAGCAGGCGCAGTATTACCGCGATAAGGTTCTGCCCGCCATGGAAAAGCTTCGCCGTTCCGTTGACGAAATGGAGACCTTGACCGCCGCCGAGTATTGGCCTTATCCCTCCTATGGCGATCTGACCTTCGGCATTCAGGGCTGATCCCGCGTTGACCGTTAAAAATTCCCCGTTGCGCATATTGCTCGACGGGGAATTTTTTGCCGTCCGACACAGTCGGATACCCAACGCAAGTGCGGTTAAAGACGTAGATCATATGGAGATTTCTTTGAAGGCTTGCTTTTCCGCTTTTTATATGGTATAATAAATTATCAAGTGTTAAAAAACAAACGTTTTTCGGCGTCTTGCGATGAAGAAAAGTTTCGAAAGAAGTCTGCTTGCGTTTGTAAAAAGGAGTAAAAATGAAAAAGATTTTTAGCTTTTACACCGGTGTTCCGCTGATTTTGCGGATTGCTGTCGGTCTCGTCATCGGTCTTTGCCTGGGGCTTCTTTTGCCTGAAGCGAGCTTTGTGTCGATTTTGGGCGAGATCTTCGTTGGCGCGCTCAAGGCCATTGCGCCGATTCTCGTTTTCGTGCTTGTCATTGGCTCGCTTGCCAAGGCAGGGCAGGGGATCGGCAAGCGCTTCGGCACGGTCATCTTCTTCTATATCATCAGTACGTTTCTTGCCGCATGCGTGGCGGTTCTCATCAGCTATGCCTTCCCTGTGACCATCAAGCTTGCCGGTGCGGCAAATAATACGGCACCCGGCGGTCTTGGCGAGGTTTTCCGCACCTTGCTTTCCAATATGGTGCAAAATCCCGTGACGGCGCTGATGAGCGGTAACTACGTCGGCATTCTCACCTGGTCGATCGTTCTCGGTCTGGCGCTTCGTAAGGTCGCAAATGACAAAACCAAGGACGTGCTTGTCGATATTTCCAATGCAGTTTCTTCGGTTGTCGGTTGGGTGATCCAGCTCGCTCCATTCGGCATTCTCGGTCTCGTTTTCTCGTCGGTCAGCGAATACGGCGTCGAGATCTTCACCGACTACGGTAAGCTATTGGCAGTTCTCGTCGGCTGCATGCTTTTGGTGGCGTTTGTGGTCGATCCCCTGATCGTCGGCATTGCCTTGCGCCGCAATCCCTATCCGCTTGTCCTCCGTTGCTTCAGAGAATCGGGTGTGACGGCGTTTTTCACTCGTTCGTCTGCCGCCAATATCCCCGTCAACATGTCGCTTTGCGAAAAGCTCGGCTTGGATAAGGAGTATTATTCGGTGGCCATTCCGCTCGGCGCGACCATCAATATGGACGGTGCCGCCATCACCATCACGGTCATGGCGCTCTCTGCTGCTTTCTCGCAGGGAATCGAGGTCAATCTTCTGTTGGCGATCCTTCTTTCCTTCGTGGCTACGCTCGGTGCATGCGGCGCTTCGGGTGTCGCGGGCGGCTCGCTGCTCCTGATCCCTATGGCGTGCTCTCTGCTCGGCGTCGGGCAGGACGTGGCCATGCAGATGGTGGCCGTCGGATTTATCGTCGGCGTTGTGCAGGATTCGCTTGAAACCGCCATCAACTCCTCGGGCGATGTGATTTTCTGCGCCACCGCAGAATTCCGCGACCGTATGAAGCGCGGTGAAGAAGTGAAGTTTTGATTGCAGAATGTATGCGGTAAAGCACTCTCGGCTCGAACGGATCAAGGGTGCTTTACAAGCTTACAGTGCTGAAAATAAAAAGAAAAAACGGTGAATCCGATCAAAAAACTTGACATCTTTTTCGATTGGTGATATAATGATTAACAGATATATTATTGTTATCAGGAGGTATATGCAATGGATATGCTCAAAACACTCTGGCCTTTTTCCTTCAAGGTAAAGGAAAAGGACGTGACTTCGCTCGTTGTGCAGCTGATCGTTTTGATCGTTGCTTGCGCAATTGCAGGCGTGGCAATCGGTCTTCTTATGTGGATTCCGATTATCGGTTGGATCATCGGTATTGTCGGCTCCTTGATCGGCCTTTACTGCTTGATCGGTATCGTGCTTTGCGTTCTGCAGTTCTGCGGCATGTTGAAGTAAGAAAAATGTGCGGTCCGAGCCTTTCGGACCGCGCTTTCTTTGGGGACGAAAACTTTTTTGAAAAAAATAAAATTTTTTTTGAAAAAAGGTATTGACAAATGCGTTTGGCTATGTTATAATCATATCCGTCGCCGAGGAAAGAACCGGTGCAATGAAGCCGGGAGCATAGCTCAGTTGGGAGAGCATCTGCCTTACAAGCAGAGGGTCATGGGTTCGAGCCCTGTTGTTCCCACCAACATGTTGCATGCATCTCGTGTGCAACATGACTGTAATGGCCCGATAGCTCAGTTGGTTAGAGCGCTAGCCTGTCACGCTAGAGGTCGTGGGTTCGAGCCCCATTCGGGTCGCCATTACACGCCTCTGTAGCTCAGTTGGTAGAGCAGAGG
>JAFVXT010000002.1 GCA_017501005.1 Clostridia bacterium | reverse complement strand
GTGGAACGGCTATACGGAGGGCATGAAGGTCTCGGGCAACCACGATTTCACGGCCTCTTACCGCGCGGTTCTGCTCGATCTTTTGCCGCCCTTTGCCGTCGGCATCGCAAATGGGGAGGTCTATTATGCCGCGCGCGAGGTGGAGATTGGTGACGAAGGGGGACTGCTTTCGGTCACCTTGGACGGTGTCGCTCAGGAGGTCAATCTCGGTAAAGCGCATCTTGTGCTCCCCGCAGACGGTAAATCGCACAGAATTGCGGCGGTGGACGAGGCAGGCTGGGAGCTTGTCATTGAGGTGCGCGGCGTGAACGTTTCCGCGCTCATTGACGCCATGCCCGCGGCCGAGGCCGCCGCCCTTGGCGCGGAGGAGGAGCTTTTGCGCGTGTTTACGGAGATTGATACGCTGCTCACCAAGCCCGTCACCGAAAACGACAAAATTGCTTTGCAAACGCGCCGCCGTGAGCTTTTTTCCGCCTATCAAAGGGCGGCCGCCGCGCACGCCTTTGCCGTTGTCGGCGATGAGAACGTGCTCTTTGAAGAGATCGGCATCAAAAAGGCCTTTTTGCACCTGTTCGGCGAAGAAGAAACCAATTTGATGCTGAACGGCAGTCGGGTTCTCTTTGAAATCGAGATCAGCGCGCTTGCCTCTCTTGCCGAGGACGAAGGCTATCGCCTGCTTGCCGAATCGCAGGGCAAGGCCGTGCAAAACGGCTATAGCCTCAAGGTCTATCGGTGCGTGACCGCCCCCGACGGCATGAAGCGAAGAGAAGAAGCCACGCTCTTCTCGGAAGTAAACTATTCTTTACCTGTCACGCAGGAGATGAAAGCAAGCGGCGTCGGCTTTCTTCTGACTGTCGGCAACCGCACCGAGGCCTTGACGGCGGACGCAGCGGGCAATTTCGCGCTGACCTTCGCCACGCCCTTTTCGGTCGTGATGCTCGCCCATCCCCCCCATCCCCCCAAGGACAGCGGGCTTGGTTGGCAGGCACTCGTCGCGGTCGTGGTCGGCGTCTCGCTCTTTACCTCGCTGTTGCTTGCCTTCTTTGCGCGCTTTCTTGTGCGCCGCCGTGCCTCGGCTTCACGCGCACTGAACGAAAAAGAAGCAGAAAATGAAGATAGCACCGTTTGCTTGTTCGAGGAGAGAGCCTTGCTTGAGGAAGGCAAAGGCGATGGCGTCGATGAAGATGATTCGACACTGGACGAGCTATATTGCCCGTTGAATCCCGACCCTGCAAGCGAAGGCTTTTCGTTGCATGAGGAAGATGAGGAAGGCGGCGAAGTGCGGCCGCGTGATGACGGAGAGAAAGGACACTTGACAGAAGACGATTCCGAATAAAAAGAAGGGGCAGCCCAAGCTTTCGCTTGAGCTGCCTTTTCAGAGGCTTGCGCCTCGCTCCAAACCCGGCAGCCTCTTCCATTGCCCCTTGCGGCAAAAACGTAGAAATGTCAATGGTTTTTGTGTACGTTGACTCGTCCATGCAGAAAAAGCAATGTTCGACAAATTTTTTTGCGTATTTTGACATATTTTTCGGCACGAGCGGCGTATAATGGAATCACCGAGGATGATTACCGTTACACGGTGAGCGGCAAGGGCTCGGACAGCGATAGGCAAGGAACGGTTCAAAAATGAGGGTTCTTTATCTGGATATTCTCTTTCTCGTCAATTTTTGCATGGACTATATGGCACTCTATATAGCGGGCGGTCTGTGCGAGCGTGCACGCAGTGCGCTTCGCTTGCTTGCCGCCTCCTTGCTTGGTGCAGTTTATGCGATGGCTGCCGTCTTGTTGACAGGCAATCAGGCGATCCAACACGTGATCGGCATCTGTGTCGCGCTTCTTTTGGTGGCGCTTGCTTACGGACGGTCAAGTCGGAGGGATTTCATGAGAGTCTTTATCACCTTCT
>JAFVXT010000020.1 GCA_017501005.1 Clostridia bacterium | reverse complement strand
CGATATTGGTTTTATTACCCTGGATATCCTCAATACGGTCAAGCTTTTCGCGCTCCTTGATCTCAAGGAGCTTGGATTTGAGCATCTTCATGGCCGTTTCCTTGTTCTGCAGCTGGCTGCGCTCGGTCTGGCAACCGACCACGATGCCCGTGGGCAAGTGGGTGATGCGGATGGCGGAGTCGGTTTTATTGATGTGCTGACCGCCCGCGCCGCTGGAACGGTGCGCGGTGATCTCGATATCCTCGTCGCGGATTTCGATGCTGTTATCGTCCTCAAATTCGGGCATGACCTCGACCGAGGCAAAGGAGGTCTGACGGCGACCTGAAGCATCAAAAGGAGAGACGCGCACGAGACGGTGCACGCCGTTTTCGCTCTTCAGATAACCGTAGGCATTCAAGCCCTCAATGGCAATGGTGGCACTCTTGATGCCTGCTTCTTCGCCGTCCAGCCAATCGAGCAGCTTGACGGTATAGCCGTGCTTTTCACCCCAACGGGTATAGAGGCGGTAAAGCATGAGCGCCCAGTCCTGCGCCTCTGTGCCGCCCGCGCCGGGGTGGAATGAAAGAATGGCGTTATTTTTATCGTATTCTCCCGAAAGGAGCACCTCGATGCGCTTCTTCTCTGCCGCTTCTTCAATGAAGGCAAGCTCGCTTTCGACCTCCTCGACCGAGGATTCATCGTTTTCCTCAATAGCCATTTCGGCCAATGTAAGTGCATCCTCAAGACGGCTGCAGAGATCGTCGTAGAACTCGATCTGATCCTTCATCTGCTTGATCGACTGCAGAATTTTACTGCTGCGCTCCTGGTTCGACCAGAAGTTTTCCTCGAAGGTTTCTTTTTCAAGCTCGGCCGATTCCTCGCGCAAGGCATCGATGCGCAAGGCAGAGGAAAGCTCGGCCAGAGTATCTTTCATGGCGATCAGCTTATATTTTGCTTCTTCAAGTGCAATAATCAAGGGGAAACCTCCGAAAAATTAATTGGCAGCACTGCCCGTATCCTTTTCGGACACAGACTTACAGCGGGGGCAGGTGACCTTTTTGACACCGATATTGCGCGGAATGCGCAGAACAGTGCCGCAGCGGGCACATTTGAAATAGATATGGGTTTTGCGATCGCGGAACTTATTCTTGGTGAGTGCCAGATTATCGCCCATGCCCGCAAAGAAGGCTCTTTCGCGGCGGCGCGCAGGGATATTGCGCGAGAAGGTGCGGAAGATGGCAAAGGCGGCGGGAATGATCGGCAACAAGCACAAAAACCAAATGTCAAGAAGCCAGACGATGGCGATCAGAATGACCGACAGACCGAGCAAGCCCCAGGAGAGACCGTCCGCGCCGTAGCGATCCTTCATGAATTTATAAAAACCGTTCATAGAATTCCTCCATTCCGAAATAAACATACCCGATTTCGAAAAAAGCACGGTTTATTTCAGCGTATTTGATTGGTTCAGATGATTATCTAATCTATTATAACACATGAAAATCGGTTTGTAAAGTGGAAAATGAAGAAATTTTTGATTCTTTCTTTTTTTCACCGACTTGACAAATTCACCAAAGAGGTGTATAATTGACTTGTATAAAAAAAGCGCGCTTCTCCGACACTTGATGAGAAGCTCGCGCTAAAAATAAAACGGTAGAAAGGTCGCGGCTCTGCCGCGAAACGAAGCAAAATGAAAATCACAAAAGAATCCTTGATCGGTGACGTTCTCGATTATGACGTTGAAACCGCACAGTTCTTCCTCGAAATGGGCATGCACTGCCTCGGCTGTCCCTCCGCACGCGGCGAAAGCATTGAGCAGGCTTGCGCAGTGCACGGCACCGACGCCGACGCGCTCGTCAAGAAGCTGAACGACTTCATCAGTGCGAAATAACATGCAAAGCACGCGTCCCGACGAACGGCTCGGCGCGGCGGCATCATTTGTGCGGCAGGGGGCTGTGTTCGCCGATATCGGTACGGATCATGCCCACCTGCCGATTTTTCTTTTGAAAAGCGGCCGCATCCTGCGCGCCGTTGCCGCCGACGTCAACCGCGGGCCGCTTGACCGCGCCCGTGACAACGCCGCATCGGAGGGTGTGAGCGAAAAAATCGATTTTCGGTTAGCAGACGGTCTTTCGGGCATGGAGGCACTCGGGCTTACCGATATCGCCATTTGCGGTATGGGCGGTGAGCTGATCGCCTCGATTATTGACCGCGCGCCCTTTGTGCGCGAGGGTGACGTCCGCCTCATTTTGCAGCCGATGACACGCGCCTCCGTTCTGCGCGCCTATCTTGCGCGCGAGGGCTTCAGAATTGAAGAGGAAAAAATCATTTGTGCCGCCTCGCGCGTGTACGTTTGTCTGTGCGCGCACTATGACGGCAAGCCCTATTCCTTATCCCGTGCCGAGGAGGAGTGCGGACAGTCTCTTCTTTTGCGCACGCCGACCGCCCTTGAACGCCGATACGTCGGCGAGCGGCTTTCCGCCGCCAGAAAGAAGCTGGCAGGCAGGCAAAGCGGCGGCATCCGCGACGAAGAAACCGAAACGCTGGAAGCGTTGGTTTCGCAATACGAACGCTATTTGGAGATAAAATCATGACACAAAAAGAATGGGCCGCCTATTTTGAAGAAAAAATTCCCGCCTCGCTCTCCTGCGAGTGGGATCATGACGGTGTGCAATGCCTGCCCGAGCCCGACCACGAGGTAAAAACCGTTCTGACAACGCTTGACGTGACCGAGCGCACGGTGGACTATGCCATCAAAAACGGCGTCGATCTCATCATTTCGCATCATCCGCTTCTCTTCCGTCCGCTCTATTCGCTCTCCGACGATAGCGAAAGCGGCCGTATTCTCACGCTTCTCATGCGCTACGGCATTGCCCTCCTTTCCTACCACACACGCGCCGATAAGATCGAGGGCGGCGTTGCCGACCTTTTGGCCTCGCGGCTCGGCCTTTGCGACGTGCAAAGTATTGACACCGAGGAAGGGCCTCTTGTGCGCGTGGGCACGCTTCCCTCCTATACGCGGCTCGGCGACTATGCCGAAAGCGTGCGCGAGGCACTTTCCGCCGACGGCATTTTGCTTGCGACAGACGATGCAAACCGCCCTGTGCGGCGCGTGGCTGTTTCGGGCGGCGAGGGCGGCGATTTCGTTTCGGCGGCACGTCGGGCGGGGGCTGATCTTTTCGTCAGCGGCCGCATCGGCTATCACCGCATGCTTGAGGCCGCCTCGGGCGGCATGGCCATGATTGAGGCGGGGCACTACTTCACCGAGCGTGAGGTGGTCTATTTCTTTGCAAAGCTTGCGGAAGAGCGCGATCCCGATGCAAAAATCGTACTTTACGCGCCAAAGCTGCTTTCTTTGCTTGCGTCTCCCTCTTGACAAACGGCGAAACGCAAGGTATAATAGTAAAGATATTATTAAAAAAGCATAAGATATGTTTTTTCAGAAGGGACGTTCCAACATGACAGTTTACGAAGAACTGGTTGCCCGCGGTCTGATTGCGCAGGTAACCGATGAAAAAGAAATCCGCGATATGATCAATACGGGCCGCGCCGTTTTCTATATCGGCTTTGACCCGACCGCGGACAGCTTGCACGTTGGCCACTTCATGGCGCTTTGCCTGATGAAGCGCTTGCAGATGGCAGGCAATAAGCCCGTGGTGCTGATCGGCGGCGGTACCGCCATGATCGGCGATCCCTCGGGACGCACCGACATGCGCCAGATGATGACGCCCGAAACCATTGCGCACAACTGCGAATGCTTCCGTGAGCAGATGAGCAAATTCATCGATTTCTCGGACGGCCGCGCCATCATGGTCAACAATGCCGACTGGCTTTTGAAGCTCAACTACGTCGAGCTTCTGCGCGAGGTGGGCGCTTGCTTCTCGGTCAACAATATGCTCCGTGCCGAATGCTATAAGCAGCGCATGGAAAAGGGGCTTTCCTTCCTCGAATT
This sequence comes from Clostridia bacterium, assembly GCA_017501005.1. Lineage (GTDB taxonomy): Bacteria > Bacillota > Clostridia > Oscillospirales > CAG-272 > UBA1740. Next base: position 190 of record JAFVXT010000020.1, on the reverse strand, counting down.
TAACTACATGATCATGCAGAGCTACGATTTCCTCGAGCTTTACCGCACCTACGGCTGTAACATGCAGTTCGGCGGCGACGACCAGTGGAGCAACATGCTGGGCGGCACGGAGCTTATTCGCCGCAAGCTCGATAAAGATGCGTATGCCATGACCATCACGCTCCTTCTCAACTCCGAGGGCAAAAAGATG
>JAFVXT010000019.1 GCA_017501005.1 Clostridia bacterium | reverse complement strand
TCACCGAAAGTGCCGAGGGAAGCGCCCCAAGAACACCTCGCTACACGAGTCGCTCTTCGATCTTCGGGCGGGGAAACCGAACCTGATTCTGCTTCGCTATCGCGTAGCAGAGCTATGTATGAAGCGACGAGTGACAGAGCCAAACAAAGAAGCCACCCGATTGGGTGGCTTCTTTGTTTGGCTGCGGCACTAGGATTCGAACCTAGGTAATGACGGAGTCAGAGTCCGTTGCCTTACCGCTTGGCGATGCCGCATCATCCCCCCGCGATTGCAGGGAAACTTTTTACTTCCCTATTATAGCACACTTTTTGCTTTTGTCAAGAGGTTTTTTAGGATTTTCTTTCTTTTTCTTGCAAATTTTCCTGTTTTTTCTCCACTCTTGCTTTGGGAAGGCGGATCATATGCCGCAAAAAGGCAGGGCCGTTAAAGGGAATCAAGGGATAAAGATAGCCGTACTTCCCGCTCATGGTGCGGTTGGTGAACAGGCATGCAAGCAAAAGAAGAATGCCGAGCAGATAGCCGACCCAACCGAGAAGTGCGGTCAGGGAAAGTGTGATGATGCGCAAAAATTTAAGAGCGTAGCCGAGCTCGTAATTCTGTTGGGAAAAGGAAGCGATGGTGACGACAGCCATATAAAAGATCACGCTTTCACAAAGCCAGCCTATGCCGACCGCAAATTCACCGAGAATGAGCGCGCCGATGACGCTGAGAGAGTTGGCAAGCACGTCGGGGGTATTCATGGAAGCGAGCTTCAAGCCGTCCACGGCAAGCTCGACAAGCAGAAGCTGCAAAAAAATGGGCAGCGCGCCCGTTTCTGTTGGCACGATAAAGGAGAGGCCGCTTGGCAGAATATCGCGATACAGCAAAAGAAGGTACCAAGTTGGCGTAAGCGCAAAGGAAAGAATCAGGATCAGCTGGCGCAGAATCCGCAGATAGCTGCCCGTCAGGGGCGGCATATAATAATCATCGGTTTCCTGGAAAAAGTCAAAAAGCGTGGTGGGCAATACCAGCACCTGGGGCGAGGTATCGCAGATAATGAGAATACTTCCCTCCGCCACACTGGCCGCCGCCGCATCGGGACGCTCAAGACGGCGGGATTTCGGGAACGGATTGAACCAACGGCGCGGCAAGAGCATTTCTTCCAAGCTCTGCAAGCCCATGGCAAGCGTTTCTGTGGAGACCGATTCAATGCGCCCAATGACAGAGGCCAGATATTCGGGATCGGCCTTGCCGTCAAGATAGCAGACGGCAATATCGGTTTTTGACCGAGAGCCGACGCTCATATATTTCATAGTTAGGCGCGGATCGCGCAGACGGCGGCGCAGAAGCGCCGTATTGAAAATAAGCGTTTCCACAAAGCCGTCGTGCGCACCGCGCAACACGCGGTCGGAGGGGGGCTCGTCGGTGTTGCGTGCAGGATAGGTACGCGCATCGATAATAACGGCCTTCGCCCCGAAGGTACTGCCAAGCGCGACCGTTGCACCCGAAAGCACCATCTGCACAAGAAGATCGACCGACTCACTGCACTCCACCTCAACGTAAGGCACGTTTCCCTCAATGAAGCGCTCTGCCGCATCCTCGCCCCTCGGCAAGCCCTGAAGGCTGAAGAAATACTGCATGATCCTTTGCATTTCGCCGTCCTTGACGAATCCGTCGATATAGAAAAGCGTCAGAGCGTCCTCGCCGACGGAAATCGTTCGGCAGATCAGGTCGAAGCTCTCGTCGACGCGCAAAAGGTCCTTGAGCATTTCTCTGTTTTCTTTGTAATCCGAAGACAACTGCGGCATACGATTCACCTCTTTCATTCGATGAATAGTATGCCGCAGAATTTTCTCATTTATGCAAATTTTTGCGCAAGCCGAAAAGGCTTATTTTTCGGTTTGATAAGTAAAAACAAGCTTCGCGCCGAGGAATGCCTCGTTGCCGCTTTCCTCCACCGTCAAAAGCGAGTTTTCTTCGGTGCCGCTATAGCAATAATAAACCGTTTTCAGCGCAGTACAGCCGTCAAAGACGTTGCTATGAATCATTGCCGCACTCTTCTTTCCGTTTGCATCCACGTATTCATGGAAGGTCACGCTCATAAGTGACGAGCAACCCCGGAAGGCCTCTTCGTTGACGATGCGCAACTTCCGAGGAGCGATATATTCGACGAGTGAACGGCAATCACGAAAGGCACCGCGCCCGATCACAGTAACGTTTTCGCCGCCGCCGACAGACTTCAAGCTATGGCAGGAGGCAAAGGTCTCCGCCTTGATCTCACGCAGCTCCTTTCCGAGCGACACGTGCACAAGCGACACACAGCCGATGAAGGCTTTGCCGAGCGTTGCCGTTTGCGCGGGAAGATTGAAGGAGACGAGCGACACGCAGCCTTCAAACGCATAGTCGCCGATATAGGCAACGGTATCGGGCAAAGCGATCTTGCCGAGCGAAATGCACCGCTTGAAGGTTCCCTCTCCGAGCTTGGAGAGCTTTTTCGGCATCTGTATGTCAGAGAGGGACATGCAACCTGAAAAGGCATAGCTGCCAACCGTCTCCACACTATCGGCGAGCAACACCTTTTCAAGAGAAATGCAATCGACAAAGGCTTCCTTGCCAACCGTTTCAAAGCCCTCACCGACGGCCACGGTCTCGACGGTCTCATTTTCGGCAAAGGCACGTTCGCCAACCGCCGTTACTTTTTTCCCCTTGACACGAGTCGGCAGAATCAGATTCTTTTCCTTACCGTCATAAGAGAAAAGCTCATAGTCTCCGCGCTCGGTCAAGCGGTACGTATAATCCCCCTCGGTGAAGAAGGTATCACCCTTACCGCCGCAGGATGCAAGGAGCACCGCCGCCGTGATCAAAAGAGCGATGAGTGCGCCCGTCATTAACATTTTTTTCATGTTCTCAAACCGTTCCTTTTTTGTGTTTGCCGCAATTCTTATTGAGTACTTTTATTTTATCACAAAAAGGAGCGTCTGTCAATCGTGTGCGCACAATTATAGGCCGAGCACCGAAAGCTCGTGCAAATAGCTTTTTGCCTCATGGGCGGCAAGCGGGCCGTAGCTGCCGCGACGGCCGATCGAAAGCGTTTGACCGACGTGCGAAAAGCCAAAGGCCTTGGGGGGCAGATCGGTCACAAGATCACCTGCATTTTCCACGTGCAAAAGGCGCGCAAAAATCTTCTCCTTGTCGCTTGGTGCCCGCCGATACACGCGAGGTGCGCCGTAGGTCACGCTCACCAGATGTGTGCGCAGATCGGGGCGCAGCCGATACGCATATGCGTGGCAAAGCGTGGCAAGCGCGCCGCCGTGACTATAGCCCGCCACCGTCAAGCGACGCAAGGAAGCTTTGCCGATCGCGTCCCCGATCTCCCGCTCCACGGAAAGGAAGGCCGAAAGAAAGCCTCGGTGCACCAGCGCCCCTTCGTATTCCTCGACCGCAAAATCAAGGTTTCGTCGCCAATCAATACTGCCGTTAGAATCTTCAAAAAGAAGAGTCAGCGAAGCGCCGTCCTCAAAAAGCGCGTAGCTTGCTCCGTTTTTATGCGTATAGTCGGCGCGCAGACATTTCAAAAAAAGCTCGGTCAGCATATCTCCTCCGCAAAATCATTTTATTGCAGAATATGCAAAAGAGCCGTAAAAAGTCAAAGATCCGACACGGGCAAAAGTCCGTGTCGGATCTTCGTAAGAGGTTAATCAATATATGCTTTCAGCGCGCAACCGCCGCTGCATCGCTTGCCCGTCAGGGCAAACATCGTTTAGCGTGATTTGTCCGTTAAGGATATCACGCTAAAAGCCGCACCGCTTTATTTTTACTGCTTTTTCCGAAAACTTCTCCTTCGTTTCTCTGCTTTGCTCCGAGGAATGGCGATCGAAGGCATGACAGATGAAAAACGAAAGAAAAACAAGCGCGCAAAAGAGCATGATCTTTAAGGTAATGCCCACACCGTCGGTGGCCTTTCCAAAGCTGAAAAGACGCATCAAAAGAAGCGCACTTCCCACAGGGATCAGCGGCCGCAGCAGCATGGAGAAGGTCAGCCCCGCGCCAACCCGTCGCCGCATACCGATGTAACTGCAAATAAAGTTAAAGGCCTCGGCAAGCATGATGACGTATACGTACCCCACCGCACCAAAGCGCGGCAAAAGCAGCATCACAAGACCGATGCTGATAATCGAATCGGCAATGTTGACCACCATGGCATAAAATTGCATACCGACACCCTTGAGCATGGCATCGGTTACGTGATCGAGATACATGAGCGGCACGAGCGGTGCAAGCAACCGAATAAAGCGTCCCGCTTCCTCCGAGGAATAAAGACACACTCCAAGCTCTTCGCCGAAGAGCAAAAAGGCAGCCCCCACGGCAAGCGCGAAGGAAAGCGTGGCAGAAAACGATTCCGCCGTCATGTGATGTAAACGTTTCTTTTCATTTCGGACAAGACTTTGCGTATATTCGGGCACCAGAAGCGAGGCAAAGGAAGAGAGCATCGCCATGGGATAGACGACGATCGGAAATGCCATGCTGTGCAAGGCTCCGTAAGACGCAAGCGCGCCCGCACGGTCACTGCCCGCCATGGCAAGTGCCACGGGAATCAGCATATGCTCGAGCGTGACGAGCGCCGAGCGCGCATAGGCACCGCCCGCGATCGGCACCGAGATCTCGAGAAGAGGACGAAGCCCCGGTTTTTTGCGCTCGGATTTCGGTCTGCGCGCAAGCGGGTGATGCAAATAATCAACGCGGCAGGCAATGAGAAGGATCACGCAGGAAAGACATTCACCGATCATACCGCCCAAGACCAAGGCTACGCATGCGTAAGTCACACCGTAGGGAATCATACGGCCGAGCAAAAAGACGGTCAGTGCAATCTTGATCCACTGCTCCGCCACCTGCACAGCCGCATTTCTTGCCGCACGGCGCACGGCGATAAAATAGCCGCTGAAAACCGAGGAAAGCGAAATCGGCACGAGACCGAGAGAGAGCAGGCGAAGCGAGGGCAGGGTGCGCATGTCGTGCAAAACGTGCGCAGATAGGAAGGGCGCGAAGGAAAAAAGCGCAACAGATGCAGCGCTTCCGCAAACTAAAGCGTACATAGCACACCGTTTCATCATGGCACGCGCATAGTCGCCGTCGCCGCGGCTGATCGCATCTGCCACGAGTCGCGTCAGTGCGAGACCGACACCTGAGGTTGCCAAGGTCAGAAAGAAGCCGTAAAGGCTCATTGTCAACGTAAATAGACCGATTCCCTCCGCGCCGACACGGGAAACCGTATAAGCGTTGAAGGATACCGACACCGTCCGCATGAGAAGTGCCGCGGCTGCCAGCGTTGCACCGTTCAAGAGAAAGCTTTTCTTACCCGAGTTCACCTTTTGTAACCGCGGCTTTCGCTTGTGCGAAAGCGAAGCTTGAAGAACCTTTCAAGCTTATCCTTTCTTTGTGAGGTTATAAAGCGTTTTATCAAAAAGACTGCCGTTCCTTTTCGAAAAAACGGCGGCACGAGAAAATCACTTCGCGTTTTTCAACACGTCGCCCACGAAAGGACGAATTCTGTCGCCCCTATTTTTGATATATGATTTTCCATGAAAAATCATGCTTTTTTTCGCTCGAATCTCTTGCATCTTGTAAAATCATATGTTATAATAATAAAAAAGCTGTCTTTTTTTCATCTTTTCCCCTAATCTTTGAAAAAGCAGAGCAAAAATCATTGCAAACGGAGTTTTTTCTCGTGTGTGAAAAAGAATTACTTGCGCACAATCTGCATTCTGTGCGCGAGCGTATGGCTGCCGCCGCCGCGCGTGCAGGCGTGCCGCTTCCCTCTTTGCTCGCCGTCACCAAAAGCTGTGACGACGAAACCTTCCGTGCCATGCTCTCCCTGGGTGTTGAAGCTGTTGGCGAAAACCGTGCAAGACAATGCGAAGCGCGGCACGAAATGATCAAAGAAGCGGGCGTTCCCTGCGACATGCACTTTATTGGCTCTTTGCAGAAAAACAAAGCAAAATATCTGGTGGGGCGTATTGCCCTTCTGCATTCGCTCGATTCGGTCGGATTGGCCGAGGAGCTTGACCGTCTCTCTCGCAAAAGAGGCATCAGAACCGCCGTGCTTTTGGAGATCAATAGCGGGCGAGAGGAGAACAAGGGCGGTGTGATGCCCGAGGAGATTGACGAATTTGCCGCACAGATCGCCTCGTTCGAAGGACTTTCGGTACGAGGGATCATGACCATGGCGCCCAATCTTGACACACCTGAGGAATACCGTCCGTATTTTCGGGATACACGGCGCGCATTTGAGCGTTTGACACCCTATTTCGATACAGACAAGCCGATTCTTTCTATGGGAATGACCGACAGCTTTGAAATCGCCATTGAAGAAGGCGCCACCATGGTACGCGTAGGCAGCGCGCTCTTTCGGTGAAATAAAACACGTTGATCAAAAGAAAAGGATATATTCAAAAAACGGAGGAAACAAACATGGGATTTTTCGATCAAAAAAGAAGATACGATGACGCGGACTTTGAAAACGGCTTTATTGAGCCCGAGATCGCCGACGCTGACGAGGCGGTAGAGGACGAAGCCGAGGCTGTCAGGGAAGCTGAGACCGCCGAAGCACCCCGTGCAAAGAGCGCATTTACAGGCACGGAGATCGGCGCAGCCGCAAGCCTTGAGCTGAAGGTCGTACGTCCTGAGCAGTTCGAGGATTCCTGCGATATCGCGGACCATCTTCTTGCGGGCCGCACGGTCGTTCTCAATATGGATTTCATCAATAAGGACGTTACTCGCCGTCTGATCGACTTCTTGAGCGGTGTTGCTTACTCGATCCACGGCCGCTTCCAGCGTGTGGCAACCGGCACGTATATCATCACCCCCAGAAACGTTGAGGTTTCCGAGGCTGTGAAGAACGAAGAGCCGACCGAGGAAGAATCCTTCGAAGACGAGATCGAATACACCGAACAGTAATTTTTTACCGTTTGTCTGCCCCTTCCCCTTTGCCGATCGCTTGGGGGCAGGGGCTGTATTTGCTTTTCAGGCGAAACGCCGAAAGCAAAGGAAAAGAAAGGAAAATTCATGAAGATCAACGAATACCTCAAGCAGCTCAAGAATCGGCCGCCCTTGACAAAAAAGCAGATTCTTTGCAAAATCGTTGCCGCCTTGACGCTTGTTCTGGCCATTATTCTTGACGTCGTCACCAAGAAAATCGTGGTTGACAATATGGCCCTTTACGAGGAGATTCCCGTCATCAAAGGCGTTTTTCATTGGAAATACATTCAGAACCGAGGCGCGGCCTTCGGTATGCTTGCCGACAATCGAGAGGTCTTTCTCGTCATCTCGAGCGTTGCCATCGTCGTGATGGCAATTTATCTGCTTTTCACGCGCACCGACCGCCTTTGGTGGATGATCGGCATCGGCATGCTGGTGGGCGGCGGTATCGGCAACATGATCGACCGTATCGCGCTTGGCTACGTGGTGGACTTTATCTACGTGGCGCTGATCGATTTTGCGGTCTTTAACGTTGCCGACTGCTTCGTTTGCGTCGGCGTTGCGCTTTTGATGTATTTATCCGTTCTTGATCTTGTCCGTGAATATAAAGAAGGCAAAACAAAAAAAGCACTCGAAGGAGACAAAAAGCATGACGGCGCATGATCTACCGGAAGAAGAGAATCTGCTGACGCATACGGTCACCGACGAAGAGATCGGCCGACGGCTTGATCTTCTTGCCGCCGACGTTTTTTCGCTCACACGCTCGGAGGCCGCACGGCATATCACCGAGGGCAATCTGACCGTGAACGGCGAAGAAAGGCAAAAGCGCTATGCCGCACGTGCAGGCGACACCCTTTTATTTGCACCGCCGCCCCCCCTGCCCTCCGACGTTTTACCCGAAGACATTCCGCTTGATATCGTCTATGAGGACGATGATCTTCTGGTGATCAACAAGGCGTCGGGCATGGTCGTGCATCCTGCGCCGGGCAATCCGAACGGCACACTTGTCAATGCGCTTCTCTACCATTGCGGTGACTCCCTTTCGGGCATCGGCGGCACAGTTCGCCCCGGCATTGTCCACCGTATTGACAAGGATACCTCGGGCTTGCTGGTCGTTGCCAAAAACGATGATTCTCACCGCGCCCTCTCGGCGCAGCTGGAGGGGCATCATATCCGCCGCGAATACCGTGCACTTGTCACGGGCGGCTTTGGCGAGGATGAGGGCACGGTTGACGCGCCGATCGGCCGCCACCCCGTAGACCGCAAGCGCATGGCCATTGTTCCTGCAGGCGAAGGGCGCGCCCGCGAAGCCGTCACGCATTATCGCGTGCTTGAGCGTTTCGGTCAGATCTCTTATCTTTCGCTTGAACTTGAAACGGGGCGCACCCACCAGATCCGCGTGCATATGTCCTCGCGCGGGCACGCATTGCTCGGAGATACGCTTTACGGCGGCGGCAGGACGACCTTTGAAAAGAGGCACCCGAGCCTTTTTGACGGCCAATGTCTGCACGCAACCTCTCTCACCTTCACGCATCCGCGCACGGAGGAAACCGTCACCTTTCATTCTCCGCTCCCCGAAAATTTTGAAAAAGCGTTGCATCTTTTGCGTGAAGAGGTCAATTAATAAGAGGTTGTCACATTTAGGCAGAAACGAACAAAAAGGGCATCGTTCATAAGAACGGTGCCCCTCGTGTATGTTTTATCAATTGTAAATAAATTCGAGGTAGAAAACAGGGATTTTATCCCCGTTTTCCGCCTTTTTTATTATATCCTTTTGTTCTATAATGAGACACCTCGTATTTAACGGGCCGCGCACAGCTTCATTTCTTCTGCTTTTTCGGCGCAATCATTGATCTCTTCCGGCTCACGGAAGGTATGCACGTTACGCT
>JAFVXT010000018.1 GCA_017501005.1 Clostridia bacterium | reverse complement strand
GCCGATTTTATAAACAAACTTCATATTGCCCTTAAAGAGTGCGGTGAAACGGAATATTGGATTGAAATGCTTGTAGGCTCCAATGCGATAAGCGAACAAACAGCAAAAGACCTTTTGCAAGAGTGCGGTGCCATTCGCCGTATGCTCGTGAAATCCATCACCACCGCAAAGGAAAACAGTTAAGGACAAAACTTTTCATAGCTTGTATCATGCGTTTCACGGAAAGGCCCTCTTTATGAAAAAGACTAAAAAAAATTGGAAAGAGCTTCTTTCGGAGGCTTTGCTTGAGATCGTTTTCTCTCTTATTTTTCTTCTGATCGGCGCGGGGGTTGTGGCGCTCTTCGGTGTTGATTTTTCGAAGATGGATTCGGATCTTTTAATCCTGATCGGTGTGGTCGCTTTCTTTCTTTTTTTCGGCGGCGCACTTGCTTATTTTGAAAAGCGCAGGAAAAGACAGCGTCGAAGCGGGAATCGGAAGGAAGACGATCAGCGGGAGCATGACGACAGAAGCCTTCATGATACGATCAAAAATCACGGCGATTTATTAGGAGAAAAAACATGGCTGACAGTCAAAAAATCAAACGTATTCTTGTAGATCTTCTGACCGCGATCTGCGCAGGCACGATCGTCGGTACGGCATTCTTCTTTTTCCAGAACTCAAACGGCTTTGCCCCCGGCGGTGTGGGCGGTCTTGCCACGATTACGCACTATCTCCTTGACGGTTCCGTCAATTGGTCGATTCTCATGCTTGCCTTCAATTTGCCGATCTTTATACTTGTGTGCGCACTCATTGACCGCAAGCTCGGCTTTTATCTGATCCTTTATATGCTCCTTCAGGCGAGTGTGCCCGAGCTTTTGGCGGCGCTCGGCGCGAAGCCCTACAGCCTTCTCAATAACGGCGCGGACTTCAATATCGTCTTTGCCTGCATTGCCACGGGCGTGGTTTCGGGCGTCGGCTTCTCCTTCATGCTTCGCCGCTTCGGCGCAAGCGGGGGCACCTATGCCATTTCCGCGCTTCTGAAGCGCGCCCGCCCTGCCATGAATCTGGCCTACGTATCCTTTCTCATGGACGCGTCGGTGGTTTTCATTGCCTTTTTCGTCTACGGCATGCGCATCACCCCCGTCATTTGTACGCTGCTCAACCTCTTCATTGCCAACGTCATCGTTGACCACGGCCTCGGCGGCCTGAAGGAGGGCTACAAATTCGAGATCGTGACAGACCGCCCCGACGAGCTTGCCGCGACTCTCATGGAGCGCATGCGCCACGGCGTGACCGAGGTGCGCGTGCACGGCATGTATTCGGATACCGACAAATTTATGCTCGTCTGCATCATCAACAAGCGGCAGATCGGCGAGATGATGAAGATCATTAAGAGCTATCCCGGCACCTTTGCCTCCTTCACCAAGGTCACCGAGGTCTTTGGCAACTTCAAGCGTCGGGTGCACTGAAATTTTTCTTGACAAGTCGGCTTTTCGGGAGTATAATAGAATTAAAGTAAGAAATGAGAGCTTGCCCATTCGGAAAGCGGTGAAAAAAGGCCGCCTTTTCGCATGCGCGGGCTTTTCGTGCCGCTTTTTGGCGGCAAACGGAGGATAGTATGTTAAAAGTTGAAAGAAGTGACGTGATGAATTTTGAAAACGCCATCCGCGGCGCGCGCAACCCGATGAACAGCTGGGCGCGTATGGATAGCGTGACCGCCCCCGACGGCAGCTTCGTGATGGGCGAAAACGATCTTTCGCTCGCGCGCAAGCTGGCGTGCGCAGGCAGTGACCACAGAAAATTCCTGCGCCAGATCTTCGTGTCCCTAGATATCACCGCCCCCCTTTATTGGTGGAAGGAATTTGATACCTATAAGGTCGGCACGGTGGCCAATTCGACCTCGACCATGCACAAGGTGCACGCCGCGCCCTTTACGCGCGCGGATTTCAGCCATGACCGTCTGACAGACGAGGGCCTTTTTGCACTTGATACGCTCATTGCCTTCCTTGAAAAGGAGCGGCAGGCCTTCGTTGAGACGGGCGAGCGCGCGCATTGGCACAATATCATTCAGCTTTTGCCCTCCTCTTATATGCAGATGCGCACTGTTTCCTTAAACTACGAGGTGCTGATCAATATCTATTACGCACGCCGCACGCACAAGCTGGCGGAGTGGCATACCTTCTGCGACTGGATCAGGTCGCTCCCCTATGCCGAAGAGCTGATCCTCGTCAAGGGGGAGAAAAAGGAGTCCTGATGGCCAATATCTTTGATCTCTTCCGCAAAATCGAATCCGAAAGCGCCTCTGCCTCGGGCAAGGGCGCTTCTGCCGTTTCTCATATCGTGGTGGGGCTGGGCAATCCCGGCAAGCAATATGAGGGCACGCGCCATAACGTCGGCTTTGACGCCTTGCTCGCCGTTTCCGAGGGCGTGGGCGCGCGCCCGAATCTTTCGCGCTTTCACGCGCTGGTTTCGGACGGCATGATCGGCGCGCACCGCGTGCTTTTCATGATGCCCGAGACCTTTATGAACCTTTCGGGCGTGGCGGTTTCCGAGGCGGCCAACTTCTATAAGATCCCCCCCGAAAATATCCTCGTGCTTTGCGACGATATCAGCTTTGAGGTCGGGCGCATGCGGTTGCGCCAAAAGGGGTCGGCGGGCGGCCATAACGGGCTCAAAAGCATCATTGAAAAATTGGGCTCGGACACTTTTGCGCGCCTGAAGATCGGCGTGGGGCAAAAGCCGCACCCCGACTACGACCTTGCCGATTGGGTGCTCGGCCGTTTTTCGGACGCTGACCGCGAGATTCTGCGCGCGCGCGCCGATGCCATTCGCGCGTGCGTCGAAAAGTACCTTGACGGCGATTTTGATGCCGCCGTGCGTGCCTTGAACGCCCCGCCTGCGAAGGGCGAGGGAGGCGGCAAGTGAAAACAGGGCATATCTCCTCGGCCATTCGCCTTGACCGCGAATTTTCCCATCTTCTCTCGGCACTTTCCGAGCAGATGAGCGGTAAAAAGCCCTTGCCGATCGCGGCAAACGGCCTTTCGGGCGGTGCGCTTGATGCCGCCGCCATTGAGATTCTGCGCGAATGCAAGGAAAAGCACGGCGCGCCCTTGCTCGTTCTTGCCGAAAATGAAAAGGAGTGCCGCCGTCTGGCCGCACTGCTTACCGAGGCCGACTTTGCGGCCAAGGCTTATCCTTATCGGGATTTCGTGATGTATCCCGTCACTGCCTCTCATGAGCATGACCGTGAGAGGCTTTCGGTCTTGTACTGACTTCTCTCGGGCACGCTTGACTGCGTGGTTTCCACACCCTCTGCCGCTTTGCAGTATACCATGCCCTTCGATTGCCTGAAGGCGAGCGTGCTGTCCTTGCGCGTGGGTGAGGAATATGCCCTTGACGAGATCTGCCGCCGCCTGCTCCGACTTGGCTACGCATCGGCCGATGCCGTGGAGGGGGCAGGGCAGTTTTCGCACCGCGGCGGCATTCTCGATCTCTTCGTTGCGGGGACGAACCGCCCCGTGCGCATGGAATTTTTCGGTGACGAGATCGACCGCATGGGCTATTTCGATCCCCTGACACAGCGCATGGAGGAGGGGTGTGACGCACTTCTTTTGCTCCCCGCGCTTGAGGTCTCGCTCGGCGATGAGGCGCGCGAACGGGTGCGCGAGACGGTGAAAAAGCTGATCTCCAAATGCCAAAAAAGCGAAAATCTGCCCATTTTGCAAGGAGAATTGCAAGCACTTGATTCGGGCCGCACGCTTGAAAATGCCGATAAATATATCTCGCTCATTTATCCCGAGCGCGAAAATCTCTGCACCTATTTTGAAAAAATCAGTCTTCGCACCCCCGTTCTCGTCATGGGCACGGCGCAAAACGAGGAGCAGCTTGAAGCCTACCGCACGGCGCAAAACGAGATGATCACCTCGCTTCTTATGGGCGGTCTCGTTTCGGGTAAATATGCCGAATACGAGTGGACGGAGGACGCATACGAAAGATTCTGCCGTGACAATCTCTTCATTCACATGAACCCCTTTGCAGGAGGACTGGGCAACCGCCGTCTGGGCGGCCTTTTCGGCTTCCGTTGCCGCCGCGGTGTGCGTTACGCCTCCAATTTCGAGCTGCTTTCGGAGGATCTGCGCGCCTTTCTTGCCGCCTCCTACCGCGTGCTTTTGCTCTTTGATAATGCTGCCGCCGCACAAGCCGCCCGTGAGGCCTTGCTTGAAAGGGATATGACGGCGGTTCTGCTCGGGGAAGGGGAAAAGACCTCCTTTGACGAGCTGACGGCAGGGGTGATCTATCTTGCGGTCGGGCATTTTTCCTCGGGCTTTGAATTGCTGTCTCCGCGCGCGGCGGTCATTTTGCCGAACGACGACGAGGAATACGCGGCACAAAAGAAAAAGAAGCGCACGCAGAAAAGGCGCAAGCGTCCCGATGCGGGCGAGCGCATTCTCTCGTCGGGCGAATTGCGCGTGGGCGATTACGTGGTGCACGATACGCACGGTATCGGTCAGTTCATGGGTATGGAAACCCTGCGCTCGGACGGCATTCTGCGCGAATATATCACCATTCGCTATGCGGGCACCGAAAAGCTCTTTCTGCCCGCCGAGCGATTGGAGCTTGTCTCGCGCTATATCGGCAGTACCGCCGAGGACGGCACGGTCAAGCTTTCACGGCTTGGCGGCACCGAATGGCAGCGTGCCAAGCAAAAGGCGCGCCGCGCCGCCGAGGACGTTGCCAAGAACTTGATTCAGCTGTATGCCGCCCGACAGCGCAAAAAGGGCTTTGCCTTTCCGCCCGACAGCGCACTTGAAAGCGAATTTGACGATAGCTTTGCCTATGAGGAAACCGATGCGCAGCTTGAAGCCATTGCCGAGATCAAGGCCGATATGGAAAAATCGGTGCCCATGGACCGCTTGCTTTGCGGTGACGTCGGCTACGGCAAAACCGAGGTTGCCTTGCGTGCCGCCTTCAAGGCGGTGGCAGGGGGCAAGCAGGTGGCCATTCTCGTGCCCACCACCATTCTGGCACTTCAGCATTACCAAACGGCACTTTCGCGCATGCGCGGGTATGCCGTGTCTATCGATATGATCTCGCGCTTCCGCCGCCCCAAGGAGCAGGCGGAGATTCTGCGGCGCTTAAAGCGCGGCGATATTGATATCATCATCGGTACGCACAGCCTGCTCGGCCGCCGGGTCGAATTCAAGAATCTCGGGCTTCTGATTGTGGACGAGGAGCAGAGATTCGGCGTGATGCAAAAGGAGCGCATCAAGGAAATGGCCGAGTGCGTGGACGTTCTGACCTTAACGGCCACACCGATCCCGCGCACGCTCAATATGGCCATGAGCGGTATCCGCGATATGTCCTTGCTCGACGAAGCGCCGGGCGACCGCTATCCCGTGCAGACCTACGTGCTTGAGCATAACGAGGGCGTGATCACCGAGGCCATTCGCCGAGAGCTCGGACGGGGCGGCCAGGTGCTTTACCTCTATAACAGAACCGCCTCCATCGACAGCGTGGCCGCCAGAATTGCCGCGCGCTGCCCCGACGCGCACGTGGTTTTTGCGCACGGCAAGATGGAAAAGGAGGAGCTGGAGGATATCTGGCAGGAGATGGTCAACGGCGAGATCGACGTGCTCGTCTGCACCACCATCATTGAAACAGGCGTTGACCTGCCAAACGCCAATACCTTGATCATTGAGGATGCCGACCGCATGGGCCTTTCCCAGCTCCACCAGATCCGCGGCCGCGTGGGACGGTCGGGACGGCACGCCTACGCCTATTTTACCTACCGCGTGGGCAAGAGCCTTTCCGAGATCGCCGCCAAGAGATTGCAGGCCATTCGCGAATACGCGGGCTTCGGTGCAGGCTTCCGCATTGCCCTGCGCGATCTTGAATTGCGCGGTGCGGGCAATCTGCTCGGTGCCGAGCAGCACGGCCACATCGAGTCTGTCGGCTACGATATGTACGTGCGGCTTTTGAACGAGGCCGTGCTGATCGAGCGCGGGGAAGCGCTGCCGCCCGCCATTGACGCGCAGGTCTCCTTTGCGGGAGACGCCTTGATCCCCGACCGCTATATTGCATCGAGCGCGCACCGCATGGAAATGTATAAAAAGATCTCCCTGATCGGTACAAAAGAGGACCTTTCAGACGTGCTTGACGAGTTCTGCGACCGCTTCGGTGAGCCGCCGCAGCCCGTATTGCGCTTGCTTTATGCCGCCCTTTGCCGTGCGTATGCCGTGCGGTGCGGCATTTCCAAGGTGGAAATGAAGGGAAGAGAGCTTTATTTCATTGCCAAGGAGCTGCGCCTCCCCGTCTGGTCCGAGCTTTTTGCCGAGAATGAAAGCCTCCGCTATATCGGCGGCCTTTCTCCCACCGTGCGCTGCCGTATTCCCGACAGGCAGGAGGGAGCGGAATATGCCGCGCATCTGCTCGGTCGGCTGACCGACATTGAAAACGCACAGAAAAATCCGCACGGTGCGCCGTGTGAGGAAGGAACAAATTCATGATGTTGAAAAGTAAACCAACCTACGTCAAAATACTCATCGTCGCCACAGCCCTCGTGCTTCTGGCGGCCGTTGCGGTGGGTGCTCTTCTGATGACGTTCGGAAGGGACGAGGCGCTCGTTGTCTCGCTCGGTGAGACGGGCGTGACACAAAAGATGTTCGATTATTATCTCGCCTCCTACAAATACGAATTTTTGGTGCAGTATAAGGAGGAGGGGCTGCGCGATATGGGCAATTCCTGGCGCAGTGTGTCAAGTGACGGCACGCGCACGTGGGAAGAACGCTTCTACGACGAGTTTTCCGAGTTTCTTGCACGCAAAATCGCCGCCGCCTCGCTCTTTGATGCCTCCTATTCATTGAGCGGTGATTCGCGCACCGAGATTGGTGACCGCCTGCAAAGCGTCATCAAAGCAAACGGCGGCAAGGCGAAGACAAACGAATTGCTTGCACGCTACGGCTGTGATACAGAGGATCTGCGCCGCGCCGTCACCTTGGACTATAAGTGCGCCATGCTCTATGGGGTGCTTTACGGCACGGACGGCAGCGGCTTGCCGGACGGATTGCTTGAAGAAACCTATCAGAAGGAATACGCGCGTGTCAAAACCGTCTTTATCCGCACCAAGGGCAAGCTATCGGACGGCACAAATGCCCCGATGAGCGAGGAAGCGCTTGAGGATGCCGAGCGCAGGATCGCCGCTCTGCAGGCCTACCTCGACGACGGCATGGACGAAAAGGAGTTTCTTTCCCTGCAGGAGGCCTTCAACGAGGACGAGGCCGCCGAAAGCTATCCGAACGGCTATTATCTTTCGAAGCACGTTTACTATGACGAAATTTTGACCGAACGCGCCCTTGCCATGAAGGCGGGCGAATTTGCCATGGTGGAAGGGGAATACGGCACCTATCTTTTGTACCGCATGAGCAATCCTTTCGGTGCGTATGCGCAGGAGTCCAATGCCGAGTGGTTTCGTGGCTTCGTCGGAAGCGTCACCGAGCGGGAATACGCAAAGCTGGTGGATACGGTGGTGGCAAAGGTGCGCTTTGAAGAGAACCTTTTCTTTGATGCGCAGGTGATCCAGACGCCCAAAAATTACGAGGTCGTCTATTAAAGAAATGAAAAGGAATACCGCTTGCATCATCAAACGGTATTCCTTTTTTATTGGTGTCCTTTACATCAAAAGCTCATAAAGCGAGAGAAGCTCCTCTTCAAGGCGTGCCTTCTTTTCTTCAAGGTCCGCGGCGCGCAGATAGTCCGAGGCGGCATCGCCAAAAAGCTCTTGGTCAATTTTTTCAAGCTCGCCCTCGATCTCGCCGACGCGCCTTTCGGCGCGCTCGATGCGCTTCTTTTGGTTGCGCTCGTCGGCCTGTCCCT
>JAFVXT010000017.1 GCA_017501005.1 Clostridia bacterium | reverse complement strand
CTCGTGCGTGAGGAAGAACGCGATTTTCCCATGCAGCTGATCGTTAGCGATGCGCAGTATATCTTCCGCGAGCTGCACGGCGCGGCACCGTCCACGCGTGAAAACAGTGCCTTTTTCGATTCGATCTTGAAGGACGGACATTATGTGGGGATCAGTGCTGTGAAGGGACGGCCCTTCAATGCGCTTGCCCGACACCGTGAAGTGCCGTTCGAAGAGCAATTCCCCTATTTTCGCTTTGGCTTTTTCGGCCGAAGAGCAAAAAAAGACGAACGCAAGTAAAAGGAAAGAAAAACCACTTGCTTTTGGCGGATCTCTATTGTATAATAAATATATCAAATTTGATTGTGAATGGAGAAATACGATGAATCCCGCCGCCAAAAAACGTTACGATCTTTTAGGCCCTCGCGTGGCAGAGGCCTGCCGCCGCCGCCATTTTGATGCTTATTACTGTGCGAGCAAAGAAGAAGTGCTTCCGCTTTTGCTTTCCCTGATTCCCAAGGATCATACGGTTTCATGGGGCGGCTCGGAAACGCTTGCCGAGCTTGGCGTGATCGAAGCCGTCAAGGAAAACGGCTATAGGATCATTGACCGCGCAACGGCGGCCACACCCGAAGAACGCACAGAACTGATGCGCAAGGCTCTCCTTTCGGATACCTTTCTTATGAGTGCCAATGCCGTTTCGGAGGAGGGAACACTCATAAACGTGGACGGCAACGGCAACCGCGTGGCGGCCTTGATGTTCGGCCCGAAAAGCGTGATTGCCGTGGTGGGCATGAATAAGGTGGTGCGAGATACCGATGCCGCTGTTGTGCGCGCAAGAACCGTGGCGGCTCCCATGAACGTTCAACGCTTTGACGGCTTGCATACGCCTTGTAAAGCAACCGGCGCGTGCGCCGATTGCAAGAGCCCTGACTGTATTTGCTCGTATGTGACGGTCACACGCATGAGCCGCCCAAAGGGTCGTATCAAGGTCATTTTCGTTGGAGAAAATTTAGGTTTTTGAGATATTGAAAGGGGCTGGCTCAAATGCAAAAAAATGCATTTGAGCCAGCCCCTTTTTTGTTCGGTTGTGCTTAAATATGACGGCCTCTATATTTATCGTTCAAGCAAAGGCTTGGCGAGGATCTCTTCTTTTCTTTCAAGCAAAGAATTGCCTTCAAGGGCATTTTCAAGCGCCTCGATCCCGAGACGGTCAACAGTTGCGCCAAGCCGCTCTTTTTCATAGCCGTTTTCCTTATACCAAAGCATGGCTTTTTCGATCACGGCGGGCACTTCATCGACAGTATAGGTGTTTTTTAAAAGCGTTCCCATACGCTGTGTTTTGCCCCACGTACCGCCAATGAAAATACGGCAGAGCGATTCTGCTTGCTTTGGAACGGCACCAAAAGGACATTTGCCAATACAAACGCCGCAGCTTTTGCATTTTTCGGGATCAATAAATGCTTTTTCGCCAACAAGTGATACTGCTTTCGACGGGCAATTTTCCGTCACAGCGCATTTTTTGCAACCGCGGCAAAGAGAGGCGTCAAAGGAAAATGCGCGACATCCTTCAATGCCTACGTCGTTCAAGCTCGGCTTCATACAGCTATTCGGGCAGCCGCCTACGCCGATTTTGAATTTGTGCGGCAATTTGACCGAGCGCATACCGATGTAGAAACGGTCGTAAAGCATTTTGGCAAGCGCGTGCGTATCGATGTTACCGTAAACGCAGGTCGTGCCCTTGCAGGCGGCAATGGGGCGCACCTTGGCTCCCGTACCGCCGAAGGAAAGACCGCGCTCGGCCATGAAGCTTTCAGCTTCCGGAATCTTTTCGAAGGGTATGCCCACAACCTCGGCGGCAAGTCGGGCGGTGAAAATAACTTTGCCGTTCCCGAATTTTTCGGAACATTCGGCAAGGGCGCGTAATTCGTCGGGAGAAAAGATTCCCGCAACGGTAACAACTCTTCCCGAAAAGCATTCGGTGTCTCGGTTGCGCAGAAAGCCTCTGCCCTTGACGCTTGCGATTTGGTCTTTTGTCAATGCCATTGTTTGGTCCTTTCGAATGTCAGACGCATTGATTGAATCATTGACACGTCTGAAAAAATATGATATAATCTTAAAGGTTCTTTATAATTATACCATTCTTTGGCTGTCAAGTCAAGAAAGTCGAGCGAAAAAGGAGAAAAAATGAATGAATGTTTACAAACGTTTTCACTGCTTTCTTTTGATCCTTTCTTTGCTTTTTTCTTGCTTGGTTCTTTTTTCTTGTACGTATGAGAAAACACAAGCGGCAGGAGAAAGCATTGCTTTTCACGATGCGCTTGGACGGCAAGTGAGTGCCCCGAAAAATCCGAAACGTGTGGCTGCTTTGCTTGGAAGCTTTGCAGATATATGGTTGCTTGCAGGCGGCGATCTTTGTGCCGCATCCGAGGATGCGTGGGAGAATTTCGGTTTTGAGGGCGATGCCGTCAATTTGGGCGGTGCGCATTCGCCGAGTCTGGAGCTTTTGCTTTCTGCCGATCCCGATCTCGTCTTGGCAAGCTCGTCAACGGCGAGCAACGTAGAGATGCGGGAAGCTCTTGAATCCATGGGGATCACCGTGGTTTATTTTGAAGTTCTCACCTTTGAGGACTATTTGCATATGCTTGATTTTTGCACCGATTTGACGGGCAGGAAGGATCTCTACGAGGCAAACGGAACGGCTTTGTGCGCGCAAATTGAAGCGGTCAAAGCTGATTATGAAAGCCGAGAGCTCACAGAAAAAGAACGCAAGGTGCTCGTGCTTCGTGTGTCATCCGGCAAGGTCAAGGCGAAAGGAAGCCGCGGTACTGTGCTTGGCGAAATGCTCTCGGACATGGGCTGTGTCAATATTGCCGACAACGATCAAAATCTACTTGAAAATCTCAGTATTGAAGCGGTGATCAGGGAAGAGCCGTATCACATTTTTGCGGTGGCGATGGGTGATGATCTTGCATCGGCCGCCGATTCTCTTGACCGCCTGATCCGTGAGAACCCCGCTTGGGCATCTCTTGATGCCGTCAAGTGTGATCGCGTCCACATGATGGATAAAACCTTATTCAATTTGAAACCGAACGACCGTTTTGCGGAGGCATACGAAAAGCTTTATGAGGTACTTACCGAAGAAAAAAATTAAATATGCGTATCTTTCGGCTGTGCTGCTTCTCTTGATTGCGGCTTTTCTTGGTCTCGTTTTAGGAAGCGTTCCTCTTTCTTTTGACGATCTTTTGCGCGCACTGACGGGCGATGCCGATACTCCCGAAGCACGCATTCTTTTGTACGTGCGTTTGCCGAGAGCTTGTGCGGGAATTTTGTGCGGTGCTGCGTTTTCGGTGGCGGGTGCTGTCATTCAAGGTGTACTTGCCAACCGTTTGGCCTCACCGAGCATCATCGGTGTCAATGCAGGTGCAGGGCTTGCCGTTACAATATGTGCCGTTTTTGGTATCATCGGCGGATTCTCGCTTTCACTTTTCGCATTTCTCGGTGCGCTTTTTTCGGTTATGCTTGTCAGCTTATGTGCGGCAAAATGGGCTGCTTCGCGCGGTACGGTGATCTTAATGGGTGTTGCGCTCAACAGCTTTCTCGGCGCGATTGCAGATGCCATTACCTCGTTTGTTCCTGAAATTGCCGTCATGAATAACGATTTTAAAGTAGGAGATTTTTCTTTTGTGACCTATGATCAGCTGCTACCTGCCGCTGTGATCATTCTGCTCTCCCTTTCGGTGCTTTTGTCACTGACAGGGGAGCTTGACGTTTTAACGCTTGGTGATGAGAACGCAAGCGGACTCGGCATGAATCCAACTCTTATGCGCACACTCTTTTTGATTTTTGCGGCCTTGCTTTCGGGCGCGGCCGTCAGCGTCGCAGGACTGCTTTCCTTTGTCGGTCTGCTTGTACCGCATGCCGTGCGGCGTGTTTCTTCTGCACAATCAAAGCATTTACTGCCCTTGTGTGCTTTGTTCGGCGGTGGATTTGTGTCGCTTTGCGATACACTGGCAAGAACTGTTTTTGCGCCGTACGAGATTCCTGTGGGAATCATCATGGCTTTTCTCGGCGCTCCCTTCTTCATCTTCATTCTTTTCAAAGGACGGGGAGGACACCGCCATGCTTGAAGTGCAGAATCTAACGGTTTCGTATTCTCAAAGGCCGATCCTTCAAAATCTTTCCGCTTGTTTTCGAAAAGGTACACTGACAAGCGTGATCGGTGTAAACGGTGCGGGAAAAAGCACACTTTTCAAAGCTTTGCTTGGCATTATACCCATTACAGAAGGGCGGATTTTGGTGGATCGCGAAGATCTTGCATTGTTGAAAAGACGTTTGGTTGCGCAAAGAATCGCCTATCTTGCGCAGAGCAAGGGTCTGCCCGATATGACGGTTGGACAAATGGTTTTGCACGGCCGTTTTCCGCACCTTTCCTATCCGCGCCGTTATTCCGCGCGCGACCGTGAGATCGCCACACTTGCCATGAAAAAAATGGGCATTACTCATCTTTCGGAAGAACCGATGGCGGCACTTTCGGGCGGCATGCGGCAAAGTGCCTGCCTTGCCATGGTGCTCGCGCAAGAAACGGATTATATTTTGTTAGATGAACCGACCTCATATCTGGATATCGCGCATCAAATTGAGCTGATGAGGCTTTTACGACAGCTGGCAGATGATGGTAAGGGTATTGTTTGCGTTTCACACGATCTGCCGCTCGCGTTTGGCTTTTCAGATGAAATTGCGCTTTTGGACGGCGGAAGGATCGTCGGACACTCGTCGCCCGAGGAGCTTTGTAAAAGTCCCGAGCTTGAACGGGTTTTTGGAGTAACGCTTGAACGAAACGTGACGACCGGCAATTACAGTTACCGCTTTTAAGAGGCTGTCACATTTAGGCAGAAACGAACAAAAGGGGCATCGTTCATAAGAACGGTGCCCCTCATGTATGTTTTATCAAATGCAGATGAATTTGAGG
>JAFVXT010000016.1 GCA_017501005.1 Clostridia bacterium | reverse complement strand
TGCCGATCACCGCACATTCGACCGTACCGCCCACAGAGTCACCGCCGAGCGAGGCCTCGGCAATCTCTCTTTTCATTTCTTCGGCGGCTGAAGGGGAAAGGGTGGGAAAATCGTGCGCAAGCACGCTTTGAAAATCATTTTTTGATACGCTGACGGGATCGAAGAGTGCGTCGGACGCATGGCCGACAGAGGCAAGATGCGAACCGATGAAGATGCCTTCCTTTTCGAGTGCCTCGATGCAAAGATAACCGACGGCACACAAGGCCGCAGTTAAGCGCGCCGAAAAATGGCCGCCGCCGCGCAGGTCAACGGTTTCCCCAAAGCGCATTCTTGCCGTATAGTCTGCATGCGACGGGCGGGGCAGATCAAGCTGATAGTCGCCCGAGCGTTTATTTTGACTTTCAATCATGACGGCAATCGGCGTGCCGCCTGTTTTTCCTTCGTAAACACCCGACAAGAAGCGCGGCAAATCGGCCTCGCGGCGCGGGGTGGTATAAGGAGAATTGCCGCCCTGACGGCGCTTCATGAAGGCAAGCAGCTTGTCTTCCTTCACTTCAATGCCTGCGGGCAATCCTTCCAGAACTGCGCCCACGGCATCGCCGTGTGATTCTCCGAACAGAGAAAGCCTGACAGTGTGTCCGATACTTGATGACATAGCTTAATTCTCCTTTTTTTCTGACGGTGCAAAGAATTTTTCCAATTCTTCGATCGGCAGAGAATGACAGATACATTCACCGAGCTTGGTCGGCAAAACGAGCGAAATGCTTTGACGGCTGCGCTTTTTATCATGACGCATGGCCTGCAGAAGCTCACCGTAGGGCAGAGAGGTTTCGGTAGGTAATGCGTAATAATCAAGCAATGCGTGCAGCTTTTCGCCAAAATCCTCTTGGCAGATTCCCGCACGGCGCGCAACGTCATAGGCACGGCACATGCCGATCGCAACAGCGTCGCCGTGGCTGACTCGGTGATTGGAAACGCATTCCACCGCGTGACCGAAGGTGTGCCCGAAATTGAGCAGCTTGCGGATGCCGTATTCGCGCTCGTCCTCGGCAACGATTCTCGCCTTGATCTTCACGCAGTCGGCAATCACGCTTTCGAGATCGGTGATGGGCAAGAGACGGTCAAGTAAGGTCTTGTCGTCAATGAAGCCGTATTTGATGACCTCTGCCATACCCTCCGCAAAACGGTTTTGGGGAAGTGTATCGAGAAAGGCGGTGTCGCAAAGCACGGCGCTCGGCTGATGGAATACGCCGATCTGGTTTTTGGCTCCCTGCAGATTGACGGCGGTTTTGCCGCCAACAGACGCATCAACCATGGCAAGCAAGGAGGTGGGCAGCTGAATGAAATCGGTGCCGCGGCAGTAAAGTGCGGCCGCAAGGCCTGTGAGGTCGCCTGTCAGACCGCCGCCGAGCGATACGAGCAGATCGGCGCGCGTCATTTCCTTTTCATAGAGAAAATTCAGAAGCGCATCAAGCGTTTCTATGGTTTTGTGATCCTCGCCCGCTTGAAAGACAAAGGTGTGGACGGTGAAGGCGGCCTTTTCAAGCACGCTTTTGACGCGCTCCATATGCAAAGGCGCAACGATATCGTCCGAAACCAGCACCAACGCGCGGCCGCGGTATTTTGTGAGCAAAGAAGGAAGCTCGTCAATCAAATTGCGCCCGACTGTGACCTCGTAAGGCGCTTGCGTCCGAACCGATACGGTATACATAAAAAATCCTTTCCTGACCTTTACAAATCATCAAAATTGTGGTACAATTAAAGAAACGACGTTTTGAGGGCTTTTCCGACACGTGCGGTTGAGCTGAGGGAGAAGATATGCTTGCAAAAGTTTATAGTGCAGGGCTTGTTGGCATCACGGGCTATGAAGTCACCGTTGAATGTAGCGCGCAACGCCGTTTGCCCGATTTTACGTTGGTAGGTCTGCCCGATACGGCAGTCAAGGAGGCGGAGGACCGCGTGCGCATTGCGTGCGAAAACAGCGGCATCCGTTTTCCCGATTCCGAAATGATGGTGAATCTGGCACCTGCGGACAGAAAAAAGGAAGGCTCTTCCTTTGATCTTGCCATTCTGATCTCCATTCTGGCGGCCAATCAGAAGCTGCCCCGCGCACTCACCCTTGATGATAAATGCTTCATCGGTGAGCTTTCGCTTTCGGGCGAGGTGCGGCACGTGCAAGGTGCGCTTTCTATGTGTATGGCGGCCAAAAATGCAGGCTTTCTTGAGGTTTTCGTGCCGCAGGAGGATGCGGAGGAGGCGGCGGCCGTGGACGGCGTGACGGTGTACGGTGTGCCGTCCGTGCGCGCGCTTCTCGATCATTTTGAAGGCTCGGCAAAGATTGCGCCCACCGTGTGCGACCGCCAGGCCTTTTACCGCGACAGCCGCATCTTTCCCATTGATTTTTCGGACGTGCGCGGTCAGTATAAGGCCAAGCGCGCACTGGAGATTGCGGCGGCAGGCGGTCACAATATTCTGTTGATCGGCCCGCCCGGCTCGGGGAAATCTATGTTAGCCAAACGATTGCCCACCATTTTGCCCGATATGAGCTTTGAAGAGGCGGTCGAGGTGACCATGGTGCATTCGGCGGCAGGACTCGGCGAGCACAAATTGATCTCGCACCGTCCGTTCCGTTCACCGCACCATACCGTCAGCATGGCGGCCATGGCAGGGGGCGGCGCAAAACCGATCCCCGGTGAGATCTCGCTTGCCCATCGCGGCGTGCTGTTTCTTGACGAGCTGCCCGAATTTACGCGGCAGGTCACCGAAAGTCTTCGCCAGCCGATGGAGGACGGGGAGGTGCTTGTCACACGCGTGGCGGGCAGAATCACTTATCCTGCGTCCTTTATGCTGGTGGCGGCTATGAATCCTTGCCGTTGCGGCCATTACGGCGATCCCAATACGCCGTGCATCTGCCGCGCAGGCGAGGTAGAGAAGTATCTGAAGAAGGTCAGCGGCCCGCTTTTGGACCGCATTGATATGCAAATTGAGCTTTCACCCGTCGCTTACCGCGATCTGCACGACGAAGGTCAAAGCGTGAGCGCGGAAAAATCCGAGACGGTTCGCGAGCGCGTCAATGCCGCACGCGCCTTTTGCGCCGAACGGCACCGCAAGCACGGCGAAGTCATGCAGGTCAATGCCAATATGACGTCAAAGCAGCTGCGCCGCGATTGCGTGCTCGGAGAAGAAGCGTCCGACATGCTCGAAATGGCATTTGCCCGCATGGAGCTTTCGGCCAGAGGCCACGACCGTATTCTGAAGGTCGCACGTACCATTGCCGATCTCGATGCAAGCGAAGAGATCACGGCCGACCATATCGCCGAAGCAATCGGCTACCGTTCGCTCGACCGTAAATATTGGAGAATTTAATCATAGCCTTCCCCAGCAGGGGAAGGGGGACCGCGACAGCGGTGGATGAGGTGTTGCGTTCAGCACGGCTGGACACGGATCGCGACAGAGAGCCTTCATGCCTGACAATACGGTAGAAGAAAAATTTCTATCAATGAGTTTCTCCTCATCCACCGCTGTCGCGGTCCCCCTTCTCCCACAGGAGAAGGCTTTATTTTTTAAAATAAGAATCAATATCCGTGCAGGAAATAAAGGGGATATCGGCTTTTTTGAGCTGCTCGGCGGTCATGCCGTTGCCTTCGGTGAGCGTGCCGTCAAAGCGGCCGCTGTAGCGCGTGCCGACACCGCAGGAGGGGCTTTTATCCTTGAGAATGACAAGGTCGGCATGCAAAAGGCTTGCCAAGCGCACAGCCTCGTCGGCACCGCGCCGAAATTCTGCTGTGACGTCCTTGCCTTCTCGGTTGCGGACGGCTTGTCCGTCATATTCGGCGGGAATGCGGGGCGTCGGTAAACCGCCCAGCTGCTCGGGACAAACGGGAATCAGCGTATGCTCGTGCGCAAGCGCGATCACACGCGGATCGGGGCGCGAGCAGCCGTCATAGCGGCAAGCCACACCAAGTAAGCAAGCACTGACAAGAATTTTCATTGCGCGTACGTTTCGTCCGTTCTTTGCAGTACGAGGTTGACATACACCTTTTCGTGCGGCTTCTTTTCGGGGTAAAGCGCGGCGCAACGGTAGAAATACCCATTGGTATCTTCAATTGTTTTGAGGCGATCGTTTTTGAGAGCTTTCATGGTATGTTCTCCTTTTTATGATCGTTTTTAGCAAGGTAAAAGAACGATTGGGATTCCGCTCGGCAGCATCCAATCGTTCTATCAGATTATTCGAGCGGGGTGTTTCCAAATACGAGCGCACCGTAAAGCGCACCTTGCGGCAGATCGCAAACGGTGAGTGACGTACAATCGCGGAAAGCTTTCGAACCTACGCTTGTGAGAGAAGAAGCACCGTGCACCGATTGCAGAGAAGAGCAACCGAGAAAGGCTTCCTTGCCGATGGTTTTGCAGCTATCGGGCAAAACAAGCTCTTTGAGAGACGAGCAGCCCGAAAAGGCGCAATCCTTGATCGAGGAAAGATTGGACGGGAAACGCACGGTTTCAAGAGAGGAGCAACCGAAGAAAACGCGCTCGTTGATGTTGACACACCCGAAAGAAATATCCACGGTGCGAAGCGAGGGGCAGTTATAAAAGAGTCCCTCGCCGAGATAACCGACCGAAGCTTCAAAGGTGACGCTTTCAAGGTTCTTCGCCTCGTAGAAGGTAAATTTTCCGAGGTGGTAGCACCCGTCGGGCACGGTGAGCGAAGAGATATTGGCATTCTTGAAGCATTGGTACGCAACCGTCAAGGTGCCGTCCTTAATGCGAAAGGCGTCTTCTTTCTGCGGATCAACAGCAATCAGATTGTTCGAGATATAAAGCCCGCCGTCTTCATAGTTTTTCAGATTTTTGACAAAGGCCGTGTCGCGAAAGGCGTCGGTAGCGATCATATTGATGCCCGTGGCATGACATTCCACCTCGGCAAGCGACGTGCAGCCGTTGAAGGCGTTTGCGTAAATCTGCGTCACGGTTTTCGGAATGATGACCTTTTTAATCTCTCGGTTGTTTTCAAAAGCACCGTCGGAGATATAGATGACAGCCTTCCCCTCATAGGTTTCGGGGATCGTCACGGTCGTTCCCTTGTGCGTGCCGATGCCCGTGACCTTGTAGTTTTCTTTGTTTGCCGTCAAGGTCAGCTCAAGCTCACCCGATTCCGAATCGGGTGCGGCGTTTTCAGTGCATCCTGAAAACGCGGCGAGGATAAGCACGAGAAAAAGAAGCAGAAAAAAGTTTCTTTTTTTCATAATTACGATCACATCTCACGCTTGTGCGCAAGCTTCCTTTTTTGGAGTGGGGAAAAGAGGAGAGATCAAAGACCGAGAATGTCAACCGTGTTGTAAAGCTTACGCATGTCACGCGTTTTTTCTTCGCAGAACGCTTTCATTTCGGCAATCTCTTCTGCCGAGAAATCGTCAAGATCTCCGTCCTTCAGCTTGTTCTTATACATGCGGTCGAGAATCAACGAATAACGAATGTTGGTGGATACGATCTGATTGTTGCGCTCGCACACAACGATATCGCTTCTGCCCTCCAGAAGCTCCTTGACTGCAAATTCACCCATGATAGATGCGAGCACGCGGTCACGCAGAGTGGGCGAGCCGCCGCGCACAACGTGCGCAAGGCAAGCGAATCTGGTTTCAACACCGGTTTCGTGTTCGATCTGCTCTGTGAGCGCAGGGCCGAAGTCGTGACCGAGGCCTTCGCTGACGATGACGATGAAATTACGTTTGCCCAAGCGCTTGGAATCCTTGATCTTTTTGATGATGGACTCATTGCTTTCAAGCGGAAATTCGGGAATGACAACGGCCGTTGCACCCGTGGCAATACCGGCTTGCAACGCGATATCACCGGCACCGCGTCCCATGACCTCAACCACGTTGCAGCGTGCGTGCGATTCGCAGGTGTCGCGCAGACGGTCAACCATTTCCACAACGGTGTTCATGGCAGTATCAAAGCCGATGGTATTATCGGTCGAGGTGATATCGTTATCAATCGTACCGGGCAGACCGACGCAGGGGATACCGTGCTTGGTCAGATCAGCCGCACCGCGGAAGGTTCCGTCACCGCCGATGGCCACGATGCCGTCAATGCCGAAACGGTGGCATGTATCAACGGCGCGCCGCATGCCCTCTTCGGTTTTAAATTCGGGGCAACGGTCGGAATAAAGTATGGTACCGCCGCGGTTGACGATGTTGGAGACGTCGCGAATGGAAAACTGCTTGATGTCTCCGCCGATCAGACCGCTGTATCCGCGGTAAATACCGTAAACCTCAACGTTGTGCGCAAGTGCTGTGCGCGTGACGGCGCGGATGGCCGCATTCATGCCGGGCGCATCACCGCCCGAGGTCAGGATGCCGATTTTTTTAAATTTTTGCATGATGAATACTTCCTTTTGGATCAGTCTTTTGGTTTATTTGAAAAGGGGGAATTTGCGGCAAAGCTCTGCCACACGTGCACGGACTTCCTCGTTCGTGCCCTCGAAATCGCGCGTTGTCATGCCGATCAGGCGGGCAATCTCGCGCATTTCTTCTTCCTTCATGCCACGCGTGGTGACGGCGGGCGTACCGATACGGACACCGCTTGTGACGAAGGGCTTTTCGGGATCGTTCGGAATGGCATTTTTGTTGACCGTGATGTGCACGGCATCAAGGCGTCTTTCAAGCTCTTTGCCCGTAACGCCGAACGGACGCAGGTCAAGGAGCATGAGGTGATTGTCGGTGCCGCCCGATACGAGGTTGAAGCCCTCTTCAAGAAAGGCAGCGGCAAGAGCCTTTGCGTTTTTGACGACCTGGCTCTGGTAAGCGCGGAAGGCAGGGGTGAGTGCTTCGCCGAGGCAAGCGGCCTTGGCGGCGATGATGTGGAGAAG
>JAFVXT010000162.1 GCA_017501005.1 Clostridia bacterium | reverse complement strand
CCTTCGTGCTCTTTTCTTGCTTGACACTTGCGTCTCTGCGTCTGACGTACGAGGAGCTTGAAAAGGATTTGCAAGAGGTGCGTGAGCAGATCGACGCATGCGATGAAGAGATCGCGCGCTACGAAAGCGATCTTTCCTGTGATATAGATGCCGCTTTTATCGAAAGAACCGCACGTGAAAAACTCAACCTTTGCCATGCCAATGAAATCATCATGGAGTACCATGTCAACCAATAAATTCCGCATGCGCGGAATGGTCAGCCGCCCTTCTGTGCAATTCGTTTTTGGGCGGCTGTTTCTCTTTTTTTGAGTGACAAAGGAGTCTTTATGATCAGATGTATATCGGCATCGGATGTTGAAAATGCCGTTCGTGATTTATTCATTGATGCAAATCATAAGCTTTCAAATGACGTTTTACTGGCCATTGAGAACGCTTCAAACTGTGAAAGCGATTCGCGTGCCCGTTCGGTTCTCGGCCGCTTAACCGAGAATGCCGCCGCTGCTGAAAAAATGGGCATTCCCATTTGTCAGGATACAGGCATGGCCGTGGTTTTTATCGATATCGGTGAAGACGTACACGTGGAAGGGGCCACGCTCGAAGAGGCAGTCAATCGCGGTGTGAGCCGCGCGTATATTGAAGGCGGTATGCGGCTGTCCCTTGTCAGTGATCCTCTTTATGATAGAAAGAACACCGAAAATAACACGCCCGCCATCATTCATATCCGCACGGTCAAGGGAGATCGCTTGCGTATCGTTGCCGCCCCCAAAGGCTTTGGCTCTGAGAATATGAGCGCACTGAAAATGATGACTCCTGCCGCAACCGAAGAGGATGTGGCCGCCTTTATCGTTGAAAGTGTTTGCCGTGCGGGGAGCAACCCCTGTCCTCCTATCGTTGTGGGGGTGGGGATCGGCGCGGATTTTGAAGGTGTTGCTTTGCTTGCCAAGCGTGCGCTTTTGCGCGAGATCGGATCGTCTAATCCCAATCCGGCCTATGCTTCTCTTGAAAAGAAGATTTTGGAAAAGGTCAACGCCTTGAATATCGGCCCGCAAGGTTTTGGCGGAAAGACAACGGCGCTTGCCGTTCATATTGAATATGCACCCACACATATTGCAGGATTGCCCGTGGCCATGAATATCAATTGTCACGTTGCACGTCATGCGGAAGCCGTTCTTTGATTCTGACGTATTCCTTCCTTGCTGATTGGACATACTGAAAATCAAGTAAAAAGATTGGAAAAGAGGTAAAGATGGCAATGAGAGAAAGTCGAAAAAAACAAGATGATATGGCCTCCTATTTCTTTCACCAGGGAACGAGTGACCAAGCATATCACTTTCTTGGTTGTCATATGAAAAAGGACGGTCAGGATTTCATTTATACGTTTCGGGTATGGGCACCTAACGTCGAGCGAGCTTTTGTTGTCGGTGATTTTTGCAATTGGGATCACGGCATTGAAATGACGCGCATCACCGAACGCGGTGTCTACGAGGCAAGCTTTCGTTGTGAGCACAGTCTTGCGTGCGCTTCTTACAAATTCAGATTTGAACGCTTTGGGCGCTCCTTTCTGAAGGGCGATCCGTACGCTTTCTTTTCAAAGGGCGGCAGTGACGGCGCTTCCTTGATCGTCGATCGCTTTGATTATCCGTGGAGCGACAGTGCATGGCTTTCACACCGTAAAAAAACCGTGAAAACGCGTAAAGGCTCTTATCTTGCGGCGCCGATCAATATCTATGAGGTGCATCTCGCTTCCTTCAAGCGCCACGAGGACGGCACGTATCTTTCCTATCGCGAGCTGGCCGATGAGCTCTCCTCCTACGCAAAAGCGATGGGCTATACGCACGTTGAGCTACTGCCTGTAACGGAATTTCCGTTCGACGATTCTTGGGGTTATCAGGTTACCTCCTTTTTTGCACCGACGTCGCGCTTTGGCAATCCCGACGATTTCCGCTATTTTGTCAATAAGATGCATGAATGCGGCATCGGCGTGATCATGGACTGGGTGCCTGCGCACTTTCCCAAGGATGCTTGGGGCCTTTACGAATTTGACGGAGCGCCCCTTTATGAATACCAAGGCAAAGATCGCATGGAATCACGTTCCTGGGGCACGAGATTCTTTGATCTGGGCAGAGAAGAGGTTCAGTCCTTTCTCGTCTCCTCCGCGCTCTTCTTTTTGCGTGAATTTCATATTGACGGCTTGCGTGTCGATGCCGTTGCCTCCATGCTCTATCTGGATTATGACCGCATGCCCGGAGAATGGATTCCAAACAAGTACGGCAATAACCGTAACCTTGAAGCCATTGCGTTTTTACAAAAATTGAACCGCGCGGTTTTTGCTGAGTTTTCGGATGTTCTGATGATTGCCGAGGAATCCACCGATTGGTACGGCATCACGCATAGCACCGATGGCGGCGGTCTCGGCTTCAATTTGAAATGGAATATGGGCTGGGCAAACGATTTCTATCGCTATCTGTCAGAAGACCCCCTGTTCCGCCGTTATCACCATACCGCGCTCAATTTCCCCTTGATGTACGCCTTCAAGGAAAACTACGTGTTACCGATCTCTCATGACGAGGTGGTGCACGGGAAGTGCTCCTTGATTGGAAAGATCAACGGAAATTACGAGGATAAATTCAGGCAGTTTCGGTGTGCGTTGCTTCTGATGATGACGTATCCGGGCAAAAAAATGCTTTTCATGGGCACTGAATACGGTCAGTTTTCCGAATGGGATCATAAGAAGTCACTTGAATGGTTTATGCTTGATTATCCTGCGCACCGTGCCCTTCACGAATACGTGCGTGCGCTGAATCATTTTTATCTTTCCACACCTGCGCTATACGAAATTGATTTTACCGAAAACGGCTTTTCCTGGATCTATGCCGACGAGGCCGATCGGAACATGGTGGCTTTTCGCCGTCACGATCTTTCCGGCAACGAGGTCATTGTCGTCATCACCTTTTCGGGAGTTGACCTTCACGGCATTCGCATTCCCGTGGAGGACTATGCGGAATACGCAATCGTCTTTTCAAGCGATGCTTCGTCTCCTTCTTCGCTTTGGCCGAAGAAAAACGGCGATCGCTATGAATTGGAGCTTTCTTTACCGCGCATGTCGGGCTTTGTCTTACAAAAGAAAAAATAAGGTATTTCATACAAATATTATAAAGGAGAAAAGAAGATGTATTTAAAAAAAGAATGTATCGCAATGCTCCTGGCAGGCGGACAGGGAAGCCGTCTCTATGATCTGACCAAGCACACGGCCAAGCCGGCAGTCAGCTTCGGCGGAAAGTATCGTATCATCGATTTCCCGCTTTCCAATTGTATCAATTCGGGAATCGATACGGTTGGTGTACTCACGCAGTACCAACCGCTTGCTCTGAATGAGTACATAGGAAACGGCGCACCGTGGGATCTTGACCGTAACCGCGGCGGATTATCGGTCTTGCCGCCGTATCAGGGCAATCAGCATTCGGATTGGTACAAGGGCACGGCCAATGCGATCTATCAGAATCTGCAATTCATCAAAAAATACGATCCCGAATATGTTTTGATCCTTTCGGGCGACCATATTTATACAATGGATTATTCGGCCATGCTCAAGGCGCACAAGAAAAAGGGTGCGGCTTGCACGGTGGCA
Organism: Clostridia bacterium; assembly: GCA_017501005.1. GTDB lineage: Bacteria > Bacillota > Clostridia > Oscillospirales > CAG-272 > UBA1740. The sequence goes on along the minus strand of JAFVXT010000162.1, from coordinate 14,017 downwards.
ACCATTAAGGTACCGCTTGAAGAAGCAAGCCGATTCGGCATTTGCAATGCGGATAGCGATGGCAGAATCTATGAATTTGAGGAAAAGCCGAAGGTTCCGAAAAACGATCAGGCTTCTATGGGTATTTATATTTTCAATACTGACGTTTTGATCCGCTATCTCGAAGAGGACGAAAACGATCCCGACTCCTCCAACGATTTCGGTAAAAACATTCTGCCCAACCTTCTCAAAAACGGCGAACCGCTTTACACCTATTCCTTCAGCGGCTATTGGAAGGACGTTGGAACCATCAAGAGCCTTTGGGAAGCCAATATGGACTTGCTTGGCAGCACGCCCGCGTTCAATTTGCATCAGCGCAAATACCGTATTTTTTCGAGAAATACCGCACGCGCGCCGCAGTTAATCGGCACGGGGGCAAAAATTGAAAATTCGCTGATCTCGGAAGGCTGTGTGATCAACGGCTCTGTTTACGGTTCTGTTCTTTCGGGCGGCGTTTACGTTGAAGAGGGGGCCGAAATTTACAACTCTGTCATTATGGCCGACGTTCACGTTGCAGCGGGCGCCAAAATCTATTACAGCATCATCGACAGCGATTGCTTCATCGGTGAAAACGTCACTGTCGGCGCACCCGATTCCAAAGATGATATCAAGATCATCGCCAAGGGAACGAAGCTTACAAATGACTCCGAGGAAAACTGATCCAACACTAAAAACAGAGAAAGGCGGCCTCTGTGTTTTCACAGAGCGAGGTATCTAACTATGAGTAGCGCGGCCATTATTTTTTCCAATCTCAATACCAACACACTTTCCCGCTTGACAGCCGACAGAACTGTTGCTGCCATTCCGTTTGCTTGCCGTTACCGTTTGATCGACTTTGCGCTTTCAAATATGGTTAACGCCAACATCTCCAACATCAACGTCGTTGTCAACTATAACTACCGTTCGCTCCTTGACCATATCGGTAGCGGTAAGGACTGGGATCTTGCAAGAAGAGCAGGAGGTATCAACTGTATTTCTCCTTATCAGATGGCAAGCTCTGGCTCTGCCAAGGTTTATTCCACACATATGGAAGCCTTGCGCAATATGACGGCATACATTGACGATATGAAAGAGGATTACGTTGTTCTTTCGGACTGTCACTGCATTGCCAATATCGATTTGAAAGCAGCCATTGCCGATCATGCGGCAAACGGCGCAACCATTACCTTTGTGACAACCGAGTGTGCCGAGGGCTATACGTCAAAGAACCCCGTTTTGATGTTCGGGACCGACGGTGAAGGTGTGGTGCGCGATGCTGTCATCAGTGCGAAGCATCAAGACAATGCACCCGAGCTTTCAACAGGTATTCAGATCATGTCCTGCGATTATCTTCGCCGGCTTCTTATTGAGGCAGAGGCTCACAATTATCGCAGTCTGACGTATGACGTGATTATGAAAAACGCGTCAAACGGCTGTTACCGTACCTTTAAGCATAACGGCTATTTTGCACACATTTCGAGCTTTACAGATTATTTCAAGAATTCTCTTGATCTGACGACCAATCGCGGCGCGTTCTATTCCTTGCTCGGTATTCCCGAACGCCGCATTTTCACAAGAGTTCACAATTCAGCACCCGTCAGTTATTTGAGCGGCTCAAGCGTAGCCAATTCCTTGATCGCGGACGACTGTGTGATTGAAGGAAGGGTGGAAAATTCCATTCTGTTCCGCGGCGTGAAGATTGGGCGCGGTACCGTGGTCAAAAATTCGATTCTTTTCGGCGGCACCACCGTCGGGCGTGACTGCGAGCTGAATTGCGTTGTCACCGATAAGAGCGTGACTATCAGCGATTTCTGCCGACTTTCGGGACATGAGAGCTTGCCCTTCTACATCGGCAAAAAGCGTCGCGTTTAATTTCTTTTCGAACTTCGTAAAAAAAGGAGGAACAAGTTTCAAAAGGAAAACTTGGCTTTCGTTTGCGCGAAAGCAAAAAATGAACTATGAAAATTTTATACGTTGCCAGTGAAGCTGCGCCCTATGCGGCCAGCGGAGGACTCGGAGACGTGATGGGGGCATTGCCCGCATCTATTAAAAAACTCGGCGGAAAAGATACCGTTGTGTCTGTGATCTTGCCGCTTTATCGAAGCATCGCCGATGAATACCGCAAAAAGATGAAAAAAATTGATGAGTTTCATTTTTATCTTGGTTGGCGTCATGCTTATTGCGGAGTGTTTGAGATCAAAGCTAAAAACGTTCGTTATCTTTTCCTTGATAATGAATACTATTTTTACCGTGATCAGCTTTACGGTGACTTTGACGACGGCGAGCGCTTTGCCTATTTTTCTCGCGCGGTTGTCGAATATATCCGTTATAGCGGTGATATTCCCGATATTCTGCACGCAAACGATTGGCAAAGTGCGTTGAGCATCATCTATTTGAAGACAAAATACCGTGAAGATTCCGCGCTTTCCCGTATCAAGACTGTTTTTACTATCCATAATATTGAATACCAGGGCAAGTATGACGTTCAGATTCTTTCCGATGTTTTTGATCTTGATCCCTCTTATTTGCCGTACGTTGAGTATGACGGTGCTATCAACCTCTTGAAAGGTGCGGTGGCCACTTCGGATGCTGTTTCAACCGTCAGCGAAAATTATGCCAAGGAATTGCATAATCCGTATTTTTCCTTTGGACTCAGCCCGATCATTGATATGTTCGGTCATAAGATGAAGGGAATTGTCAACGGTATTGATCTTTCTTATTTTAATCCGAATAAGAAAAACGACTGCATCATTCCGTTCACGCAAACACGCGTTCGCGAAGGAAAGGCCGCCAATAAGAAGGCACTGCAGGAATCGCTCGGCTTGCCCGTGGACGAGAATATTCCTTTGATATCCATGGTCACACGTTTGACTGCAGGCAAGGGCATTGATCTCGTATTACACATCTTTGAAGAGCTGATGGAAGAGAATATTCAATTTGTGATCCTCGGCACGGGTGAAGAGAACTACGAACGAATTTTTTCGCTTCTTGCCGCTCGTCACGGTGATCGCGCACGTGCGATACTTCGTTTTGACCGTAATCTTTCCAAGCAGATCTATGCGTCCTCCGATCTTTTCCTGATGCCGTCCAAGAGTGAGCCTTGCGGTCTGGCACAGATGATCGCCTGCCGTTACGGAACGCTTCCCGTGGTGCACGGAGTCGGCGGTCTGAAGGATACCATTATTCCTTACGGAGAGAAGAATGCAAACGGCTTTGTATTTGAAAACTTCAATGCGCACGAGCTTTTGTTTACGGTCAAGCATGCGCTTGCTATCAAAAATGACAATGCAGACGACTGGAGCATGCTTGTCAAGCAAGCAATGAAAACCGATTTTTCTTGGGACGCATCCGCTCAAAAGAATCTTGATCTTTACGCAACTATCATAGGAGAAAAACAGTAATTCATGAACGAGAACATTAAAAACACCAAGCGCACCGCAAAGGAAAGTGAAAATTATCCGTACGATTCCGCCGCATTGAAAAAGTTGATCGTTGACAAGCTGCACAAGCGCGGTGTGGCAAACGAAAAAGCGGCAACGCCCGAGCAGCTTCACCAAGCAACCGTTTACGTCTTGAAGGAGATGCTTGAAGAAAAGAGAATCGCCTTCAAGCGCCGCGCCAAGGCGCAAGGCGAAAAGAAGGTCTGCTATTTGTGCATGGAGTTCCTTGTCGGACGCCAGCTGAAAAACAACGTCAAGAATATGTCTCTTTACGACGCGCTTTGCGAAGCACTCACAGACCTTGGCAGCTCTTTTGATGAGGTATATGCTTGCGAGGTGGACCCCGGACTCGGTAACGGAGGCCTTGGTCGCCTTGCCGCTTGCTTCCTCGATTCCTTGACCGCGCTTGACTATTCCGCAATCGGCTATTCGCTTTGCTATGAAAACGGCCTTTTCAGACAAAGGCTGATCGATGGTGCGCAGGTGGAATTGCCCGACGTCTGGATGCCCACAAGCGGCGTTTGGTTGGTAGCACACCCCGAAAAGACAGTGTCTGTCCGCTTGGGCGGTCAGATCCATGAGGTTTGGGAAAACGGCTCGCTTAAAATCATTCATACCGAATACGAAGAGGTGCGTGCCGTGCCTTATGACTTGATGATCGCAGGCGCGGATACCGATACTGTCAATACGCTTCGTCTGTGGCGCGCAAGAGAAGCACGTCGCGGCGGCAATCTTGACTTTGTTTCGCAAAGCAATTACGTGCAGGAAATGAACCGCACGGTCAGTGCAGAAGAGATCACTCGTCAGCTTTATCCTGCAGATCAGTATGACGAGGGCAAGCTCCTTCGTTTGACACAGCAATATTTTCTCTCTTCCGCATCCTTGCAGAACATGATCAGCGAATACTTCGCAGCCAATGGTTCGCTTGACGGATTCGAGAATAAGATTGTCATTCATATCAACGATACGCATCCTGTTCTTTGTATTCCCGAGCTTATGCGTATTTTGATGGATATCTATTCTTATTCCTGGGATCGTGCTTGGGAAATCGTGACAAAAACGGTTTCTTATACAAACCATACCATTCTTCCCGAGGCACTTGAACGCTGGCGTATTGATCTGTTCCGCATGAAGCTTCCGCGTATTTATACCATTGTTGAAGAGATCAACCGTCGCTTCTGTGCCGATCTTTGGAATCTCTATCCGGGTGACTGGGACCGTATTTCGCGCATGGCGATCGTCGCGCACAATCACGTTTGCATGGCCAATTTGAGCGTGGTGGCCTCGCATACGGTGAACGGTGTTTCCAAGCTGCATAGTGATATTCTGAAGAAAACGACCTTCCGTGATTTCTATAAAATGACGCCGTGGAAATTCACGAACGTTACGAACGGTGTCGTGCATCGCCGTTGGCTTTCCTATGCAAACCCCGGTCTTTCGGAGTTGCTTGACGACTGCATCGGCAGTGCCTACCGCAAAACGCCGTCCGAGCTTCTTTCCTTTGAAAAATTTGCAGATGACGATTCCGTGCTTTCGCGTCTTGACGAAATCAAAGCAGGCAATAAGCAACGCTTTGCCGATTGGGCAGCCCCCCGTCTTACCCGTCCGCTCGATCCGAACGCTGTTTTTGACGTGCAGATCAAGCGTATGCACGAGTATAAGCGTCAGCTTTTGAACGCACTCAAGATCACCTCGCTCTATCTCGAGCTGCTCGAAAATCCCGATAAGGATATGCAGCCGCAGACCTTTATTTTCGGCGCAAAGGCAGCCCCGGGCTATTATATGGCCAAGGAGCTGATCAAGCTGATTTACTGTCTCGGTGTCGAGATCGAACGCACGCCTGCCGTGCGTGATAAGCTGCGCGTGCTCTTTATGGAGGACTATAACGTCAGCATGGCAGAGGTGTTGATCCCTTCGGCCGATATCAGCGAGCAGATCTCTTTGGCGGGCAAAGAGGCCAGCGGTACGGGCAACATGAAACTCATGATGAACGGCGCGCTCACGCTCGGCACGCTTGACGGCGCAAACGTTGAAATCCTCGATGCCGTCGGGGATCGCAATATTTATATCTTCGGCCTCAATACGCAGGAGGTGGAGGAGCTTTGGAGATACGGCTACGATGCACGCACCTTCTACCGTTCCTCCGACCGCTTGCGTGCCGTGATTGACAGACTCTCCTATCCCATTGGCGGCCAGAACTTCTCGCACATTGCCGATTATCTGATCGGCAGCGCGCAAAACGTTGCGGATCCTTTTATGTGTCTGGCTGACTTTGAGTCTTACCGTTTTGCTTATGACCGTGCCATTGCCGACTATGCTGACAGACGTGAATGGAACAGACGTTCGCTTGTCAATATCGCCCGCTCGGGCAGATTTGCGTCGGATAATAGCATTCGCACGTATGCAAGTGACGTATGGCACGTCCGTCCCATCAAAAAATAAAAGGCGGAATTGAATGATCTTTCAAATAAACCAAACGGAAATCGGTGCGTTTCGCGCCGATTTCCGACGCTTTGTCAACGGCCGACCGCTTTACGCGCACCATGCGATCAATCGCACCGATTCGCTTGAAATGGTCGTCAATCTACCGCGTCGTATGGGCGCGGTTTCTTTAAAGGTCGTTTTTTACGATGCAGACGGCCGCGAGGAGTTCAGCCTTCCCATGTCTTGGGTGAGCTTTTCTCAAGGCGAAGATGAATATCGCGCCGTTTTTACAGCGGATCAGGAATCTCTTGGTTTGCATTTTTATGCTTTTGTGCTTGAAGGTGCGTACGGAACATTGTTTGGCGGCCGCGCACACGAGGGCGGCGATATTGCTTTTTATACGGGAGAAAGTGAAAATCTTTCCCGCTTTCAGCTAACCGTTACGGATTTTTGTGATGATGCACCTTCTTGGATCTACGGTTCTGTCATTTATCATGTGTTCGTTGACCGTTTCCGTCGGTGTGGCGATGTTCCCGTGCGTGACGACGCCATCTTAAATGATGATTGGGAAGAGGGAATCCCTCAATACCCCGAATACCCGGGTGCGCCGCTTGCAAACAATATGTTTTTCGGCGGTAATTTGGCGGGCATTGAAGAAAAGCTCGATTATTTCCTTTCGCTCGGTGTGAATTGCCTGTATTTGAGCCCGATTTTTGAGGCGTATTCCAATCATAAATACGATACGGGCGACTATATGAAAATTGATCCGATGTTCGGCGGGGAAGAGGCCTTTCGTTCTCTTGTAGAGGCAGCTCACTCAAAGGGGATTCGAATTGTTTTAGACGGTGTTTTCAATCATACGGGCGACGACAGCGTCTATTTTAACAGACGCGGAAGATACCCTTCTGTTGGCGCGTATCAATCGAAGGATTCACCCTATTATTCCTGGTATCGCTTTCAGGATTTTCCTAAAAAATACACGTGTTGGTGGAATATTCCGATTCTACCGCGCATTCACCCCGAAGAGCCGTCCTGCCGCGAATACTTTGTCGGTGAAAACGGTGTGATTGCGCATTATGCCAAGCTCGGCATCGGAGGCTTTCGTCTTGACGTTGCCGATGAATTGAGCGATTCCTTTATTGCCGATATCAGAAGCGCACTTCGTGCCAATGCAAATAACCCCATTCTTTACGGTGAGGTTTGGGAAGATGCTTCCAACAAAATCGCATACGGTCAAAGAAAAAGCTATTATAGCGGCAAAGAGCTTGACGGCGTGATGAATTATCCCTTGCGTACGGGACTCATTGAACTTCTTCGTTACAGAAATCCCCATTCGCTTCGCTATGCTTTGACCGAGGTTCTGCCGAACGCTCCCAAGCGCATTGCCGATGCCCAAATGAATCTGCTCGGCACACACGATACCGAGCGCATTCTGACGGCACTTGCCGCACGCTTGCGTGGCAATCGAAGCAATGACGAGCTGGCCGTTGCCAAAATGACAGAAGAAGAGTATGCGCGTGGTGTTGTACTGCTGAAAATGGCTTATACGGCTCTGGCAACGCTACCGGGTGTTCCTACCGTCTTTTACGGTGATGAGGTGGGTATGCAAGGATACGGCGATCCATTCAACCGTTTGCCGTTCCCGTGGCATCGGATCGACCGTGAGCTTCTTGCACATTACCAAGAGATCGGAAAACTGCGTAAGAAATATGAGGTTTACCGAGAGGGCGACTTTGCGCTTTTGCGGCTTGATGAAAACGCTTTCGTTTTCATGCGCTTTGATTCGACGAGTTGTCTTTTGACTTGCTTGAACCTCGGCGACGAAAGCTTTACCGTCTCTGTCTCTTCTGAAGCGGTTTTGTTTTCGCAAAATGCAAAAAACAGTCCAAGCGGTATCCAAATACCGATAGGTGGATCTGCTATTCTTTCGCTTTCACATGCGGATCTTGCTTCCTTGGACGGTAAAAATGGCATTTCTTTGCCTTCTTTTATCAAACGAGATTCACTTTTAGATTCTTGTAACTAAAAATCAATACAACAGAGAAATTAACTATGAAAACCAATCAAACGACAAAGGATTTTTTGAAATTTGTTCGCCGTGCACCAACGGCTTTTCAGGCGGTGGACGAAATCTCTTCTTTACTTTTAGAGAACGGCTTCCAAAGAATTTCTTTTCAGAAAATCGGTGAAAATAAGATCTCGCGAGGCGGAAAATACTTTTTAAGTTGCAATCAGTCATCTTTGATTGCTTTTTCAGTACCGGAAAACTATCAGCCGGTTTTTTCGGTGATGGCCTCGCATTCGGATTCTCCAACCTTGAAGATCAAGGACTGTGCAGAGCGTGAATCGTCCGGATATTACGTGACCTTGGATACCGAACGCTATGGCAGCACGATCTATTCCACTTGGTTTGATAGACCGCTTTCTTTGGCAGGACGTGCAGTCGTTCAGAAAAAGATTGACGGAAAATGCTTCTTTGAAAGTCAAAGCGTCTACTTTGACCGCGACTTGATGATCATTCCCAATCTTGCGATTCATATGCAAAGGAAAGTGAACGAGGAATGCAAATATCAGGCGCATATTGATTTACAGCCGCTTTTCTCCACAAAAGAAAAAAAGCCGTCCTTGAAGGCAATGACGGCAGATTTTCTGAATACTTGCGAAGAAGATATCAAGGAGCTTGAGCTTTACCTGATCAACCGAACCGAGGGCTGTATTTTCGGTGCCGAGCAAGAATTTTTTGCCGCACCGCGCATAGATAACTTGCAGTGTGCCTATGCAACGCTTCAAGGCTTTCTTGCGGCCGAAGAGCACAAAAACATTACTGTTTATTCACTTTTTGACAATGAAGAAGTCGGAAGTGCCACCAAAATGGGCGCGGCATCTTCGTTTTTCTTTGAAACGCTGTCAAAAATTGCTTCCGATCTCGATTTTGATCTTTACAGCGCCATCGCTTCTTCGTTCTTGATTTCCGCTGATAATGCACATGCCCTTCACCCCAATCACCCGGAAGTGAGTGACGGAAGACGGGCGCCGCTTTTGAATCAAGGCGTTGTTTTGAAATACAATGCCTCACAACGGTATACGACAGAGGCTATGTCCGCTGCTCTTGTCAAGGAGCTGGCAGAGAGGGCAGGCGTGCCGCTTCAGATTTATGCGAACAGAAGCGATATGCTCGGCGGTTCAACACTTGGATCGATTGCGACCACCAAGGTACGCATGACGGCCGCCGATATCGGATTACCTCAGCTTGCGATGCACTCTTCTTATGAAACGGCAGGCTGTGATGATACAGACTACTTGATCGGCTTTTCAAAGGTGTTCTATGAAAGCAATGCCTCTATGTGTACCGACGGTAAAATAGAGCTTTGATCAACGTGACTGCTTGCTTTTGAATTTTAACCGAAGATTGTCGGCAATCATGGCAATGAATTCACTGTTTGTCGGTTTTCCACGGCTGTTTTGCACGGTATATCCGAAAAAAGAATTGAGCGTTTCAAGATCTCCGCGATCCCAAGCGACTTCGATGGCGTGACGGATGGCGCGTTCTACACGAGACGTGGTTGTATCATACTGCTTGGCAACTGAAGGGTAGAGTACTTTGGTGACCGAATTGATGATGTCATTATCGGCAACTGTGAGCATGATGGCCGTGCGGAGATATTGGTAGCCCTTGATGTGTGCGGGCACACCGATCTGATGAATGATCTTTGTCACTTGCGTTTCAATATCCGCTGAATTGGCAAGATCCTCCTGTATTGTTCCGTCGGCGTGATGACCTGTCAGCGAACGGACGTGCTCGATGATATTCGCAGGTGTATACGGTTTGCACAGGCACATATCCGCACCTGCACGGTTGGCTTCCATCAGCAGCTTGGGATTTGACGATGCTGTCACCAGGATAAAAATCGGGCAGCGGTCGTTTGTCAAACGCTCTTTTGCACGGCGAATGACACTGATGCCGTCAATCATTGACATCCAAACGTCAATGATCACCGCATCGTAATTGTTTGTCAGTAGCATCTGTAATGCCGACTCTCCGTTTGATGCCTCATCAGCATGACAAAAATCGTCTTTTTGCAATGCCTCGCGCAGAATTCGCCGTTGTTCGCTGCTTTCGTCTGCGATCAGAACTTTTGTTTTCTTTTGCATTTTTATTTCCTCCGTTTTTATGGCATTTTTTACCATTTATTTTTCTGTACCCATATTTTACCACATGGTAATGCAAAATTCAAGGGTTTTTATCACAAAAAAATACCCAAATTTTACCATATCTTTTTGTGGATAATCGATAAAAAACGCAAAAGACGGTTTGTTTCAACATAAAATGAAAAAAAGCGTTTTCGAAGTTCTTTCGAAAACGCTTTTTGATTAGGAAACGGATTTTGTCGTAATTTTCAGATCACCGATACCGTTGACGTAATCAGCAGTGATCGTGACCTTTTCGACGTTCGCGTCGGAAGGAATGTCATACATCGGTCGAGTCATGATGCTTTCCATAATGGCACGTAAGCCGCGTGCACCGATTTCGCGCTTGATGGCGAGGTTGGCAATGGCATGATAAGCATCTTCTTCAAATTCAAGCGTGACGCCGTCCAATTCAAAAAGCTTGGCATACTGTTTGGCCAATGCATTTTTAGGCTCACGAATAATGCGCACCAAGGCTTCCTCGTCGAGACTGTCAAGTGCTACCACGGCAGGCAGACGACCGACGAGCTCGGGAATCAAGCCGTATTTGACGATGTCGTGAGAGGTCACGTCCTGATAAATCTTCTTTGTGCGTTCCTTTTTACTCGGTCGGATTTCGCTTCCAAAACCAATCGTTTGATTGCCTTGGCGTTTGGAAATGATGTCTGCAAGTCCGTCAAAGGCACCGCCGCAAATAAAGAGAATGTTTTCGGTATTGATCTGAATAAATTCCTGATTCGGATGCTTGCGTCCGCCTTGCGGAGGCACGTTTGCAACGGTACCTTCCAGAATTTTCAGGAGTGCTTGCTGAACGCCCTCGCCCGAAACGTCGCGCGTGATCGAGCGATTTTCGCCTCTGCGCGAAATTTTGTCAATCTCGTCGACGTAAATAATGCCTTTTTCTGCGGCTTCGACGTTATAGTCGGCTGCTTGGATCAAACGAAGTAAAATATTTTCAACGTCTTCGCCGACGTAACCGGCTTCAGTCAACGTCGTGGCATCGGCAATCGCGAAGGGAACCTTCAAGCTCTTTGCAAGTGTTTGTGCAATATAGGTTTTGCCAACGCCCGTAGGACCAAGCAATAAAACGTTACTCTTCTGGATTTCGACCTCCGTATCGTTTTCGGCCTTTTCTTTCTTTTTTCCTTTGGTCTTTTTAGGCTTTTTTTCCATGTTCAGTATGCGTTTGTAGTGATTGTAAACCGCAACCGAAAGGACTTTTTTGGCCTCGTCCTGCCCAATGACGTGGGTATCAAGCATGGCCTTGATTTCTTTGGGCGTGGGGAGATTATCGGCAGTCAAAACGTCGGAATCTTTACCTTCTTCGGTCTCTTGATTTTCCTCAATGATTTCAAAACAGGTTCTGACGCAATCGTCGCAGATAAATACGCCAATGGGGGCCGGAATCAGATAGCGTACCTTTTTTTCATCTCTGCCGCAAAATGCGCAAAAGCATGAGTTGTCGGATTTGGATGTTGCCATGTGAAAACTCCTTCATTTATATTCTGCATTACAGTAAATTCGCCCGGCATTGATCCGGGCGAATTTTTAACGATACCGAAACTTACGGTCTTTTTTCAAGAACCTTATCGATCAAGCCGTATTCGGCCGCTTCGGCCGCGGAGAGAAAATTATCACGCTCTGTATCAAGGCAAATCTGCTTGTAAGATTTGCCCGTGCGTTCCGAAAGAATGCGGTTCAGGCGTTCTCTGGTGCGCAGAATGTGATCGGCATGGATTTTGATATCCGATGCCTGACCCTGCATGCCGCCAAGCGGCTGGTGGATCATGATCTCACTGTTCGGCAGTGCAAAGCGCTTGCCCTTTTCGCCTGCGGCGAGAAGAAAGGCGCCCATGGATGCCGCCATCCCGATACAGATGGTTGAAACATCACATTTGATAAGATTCATTGTATCATAAATAGCAAGACCGGCAGAAACAGAACCTCCGGGGCTGTTAATATAAAAATGAATATCCTTATCGGGATCCTGTGCTTCAAGAAACAACATCTGCGCAACGACAAGCGAAGCGGTGGTATCATTGACTTGATCGGCCAGAAATACAATACGGTCGTTCAAGAGACGGGAGAAAATATCATACGCTCTTTCTCCGCGGTTGGTTTGCTCAATGACGGTTGGGACGAGTGGCATACGTTACCTCCAAAGTAAATTAGTTTTCTTCTTTGGCTTCAGCTTCCTCGGCTTTGGGAGCGACGGGAACTGCTTTTTCCTTTACGAGATCTGCTGCAGCCTTGACAAGAAGATCCTTTTCAAGATCCTCTGCTTTGATCATGCTCTTGACCTGGTCGAGCGGAACGTTGTATGCTTCGGAAATTCTCTGGAATTCAGCATCAACGTCTGCTTCTGCAACGGTCAGATTTTCTTTTGCGACAATGGCTTCAAGAGCAAGGCGAACCTTGACCTGACGCTCAGCCTGCGGACGCATCTGCTGACGAAGCTGATCGAGAGTCATGCCGGTATACTTGAAGTAGGTGTTGAGATCCAGGCCCTGCATTCTCAAGCGGCTGTCATAGTCGCGTACGTAGTTTTCGGTTTCTGCTTCATACATCACTTCGGGAATCTCTGCTTCCATTTTGGTAACCAGAACGTCCATCAAAGCTTCTTCGAAAGCGCTGTCTGCGGCTTTCTTGTATCTCTCACCGATTTTAGCCTGAATATCGGCTTTATATGCATCTAACGTATCAAATTCGGAAACGTCTTTTGCAAATTCATCGTCAAGCTCGGGCAATTCGGTCATTTTGATGCCGTGCAGCTTGCATTTGAAGACAGCAGCCTTACCCTTGAGGTTTTCTGCATGGTATTCTTCGGGGAAGGTGACGTTTACGTCGAATTCTTCACCGATCTGCTTGCCGACGATCTGTTCTTCGAAGCCGGGAATGAACTGGCCGCTGCCAAGCTTCAGATTGTATTTTTCGGCTTTGCCACCGTCGAATGCGACGCCGTCAAGTGAGCCTTCATAGTCAAAGTTTACGGTATCGCCCATAGCGGCTGCACGGTCGGTAACGTCAACAGTTCTCGAGTTACGCTCGCGAACACGATTGATTTCCTCTTCAACGTCAGCATCGGTGACCTCGCGGTCGGTTCTTTCGGCTTCAAGACCGAGATAACCTTCGATCTTCACTTCGGGCTTGGTATAAACCTTGATTTTCAAAACGAGACCTTCGTCGCCGATCGAAGCAACGTCAAATTCGGGCTGTCCGACAACGTCGAGCGCGGCTTCTTTGATTGCGGCTTCGTAAGCATCGGGAATGCAAGCGTTAACGGCTTCTTCATAGAATACGCCCTTACCGTACATTTTTTCAATAATGCTCTTGGGAGCTTTTCCTTTTCTGAAGCCGGGCACAGTCATCTTTTTTACGTTTTTGCGATAAGCATCAACGGTTGCGGCTTCAAACGTTTCTTTGTCGACTGCAACCTCAAGCTCATAGAGATTGGTTGCGGTCATTTCCTTTTTTTGCAGAGTCATTGGTTTTGTCCTCCAAAACATTTATATATTTTTATTTTTTTAACTCTTATTATTTTAACTGATTCTTCAACTAATGTCAATAGAAAGCGAAGAAATTTTTTCTGTTTTTGCAGATATCGGTCGAATAATTTGCGGAATAAATTCAAGAAAATCCGAGGAAATGAGCTCAAGGCGCATCTTGTCTTCATAATCCAGGATGCGCGCCTGTGCATAATTGGCATGTATATGTCCGAAAAAGCAACGTCTGATGCCGTAATTTTCAAGAATATCAAGCAGCGGTTGACAGCACTTTCCGTTCCAGATGACAGGGAAGTGCAGGAAAACAAGAATTTCCTTCGGCGTGTCACTTGCTTTTTGCAAGGCGAGTGCGCAATCAAGACTCGTCTTCAGCCGTCCCGCTTCTCTTGAGATCAGCTTTTCAAAATCGGCGTTTGCGGGCATGTTCTCGCAGTGTTCGTCCTG
>JAFVXT010000015.1 GCA_017501005.1 Clostridia bacterium | reverse complement strand
TGCAAGCTCACCCGATAAAAGATAAGCGTTGGAGCCGGTGATATAGACGTCGCAGTTCTTTTTGATGAACAGGCTGTCAACTGCCTTTTCAAATCCAATGCACTTCTGGACTTCATCAATGAAAATGTAATTGCTTTTGTCGGGGGTAAGCCTTGAAGTGATATAGTGATACAGTGCCTGATAATCAAGCAAGGGCGCATTTTCGAGCTCTTCAAGATTGACTGATATGATCTGACAGTCCTCTACGCCCGACCGCTTCAAATGATCGATATATAGCTCGAACAAGGTCGATTTTCCGCATCTTCTGACACCGGAGATCACCTTGATGACTTGCTTATCCTTCAGTGCGATCAAATTATCTAAATATTCTTTTCGTTGAATCATTGGTTGCACCTCTCTTTCCTGTTTTTATAGTAACACAAAACCGTGGAAAAGTCAATAGTTTTTTCTCAAATGAGAAAAAACTGATCAAATTCGACATGTTTTTCCTCAAACCAGAAATCAAAAAGCGACCTTGCGGGCGCAAGGTCACTTTTTGATTATTTGGAAACGAACTCGGCCACCAGCCGATCAAGTCCGACGTAAAGATCCATACCGCTGAAGGTCTTGACCGAGAGGTCAAGGGCGCGGCAGGCCTCAAGGGCACGCACGCTCTCGTCGGCGCTCTTGCCCTGCAGGGCGCGCAAGCGCAGCGAAAGCGGATATTCGTGGATCTTGAGGAGCTTGGCGATCTCGGCGGGCGGCATGCCCTCGTCGCGCAGGCGGCAGATGGTGACAAGCTCACCGTACAGGCGCGAGACCGAGCCGAGCACGATCAGAGGATCCACGCGCCGACGGCGCAGATCAAGCAGCTGGGCATAGGCCTTTTCGGCATCGCGGGCAAGCAATGCGTTTGTCAGGGCAAAGGCGTCCTCCTCGGAGGTGGCCGAAAGCACGCCCTCAAGATCGCATGCGGCAAGCACGTTTCTCCCTTTTGCCTTCTGGGTGCAGATCAGCTTTTCGATCTCGTTTGCAAGCGTGTCCATCGAATGCCCTGCGCGGGCAATGATGGCACGGCAGACGTCAGGGGAGACGGCAATGCTGTCGTGCGCGAAGTGCCGTTCGATCCACGCAACAAGCTGCGGCTCGGTCGAGCGCGGAAAGTCCACGACGTCGGCAAAGGCCGAGATCTCCTTATAGCGCTTCGAGGGACGCTTGGGGAGCGTGCCGAGATCAAAATGCGCCTTGTCGGCACGCAAAACGATGCACGCCCAGCCGATCTCGCGGCAACGCTCGGCGAGCGTTGCAAGCTCGGCAAGCTCGGCCTCCTTCATGCGGTCGATATCGCAAAGATGCCATTCGATCAGCTTGTAATCGGCCATCATCGGGGGGGCTTCCAGGGCATCGCGCAAGGCCGAAAAATCAATGCTTTCGCCCTCAAGGACGGTATGGTTGAAGACGGCGAGCGTGTCGTCCTCAATGATTGCACGGCGCAATTCGCCGATGTAATGGCGCTTGAGATAATCCTCCTCGCCCGCAAAGATGAAGAGGCGGGCAAAGCGGCCGTGCTTTAATTCTGTTTTCAGTTCGGCGGCAGTCACAAAAAGACTCCTTTTCAGTTTGATGAAGAGACCGTGCCCGAAAGACGGATGCGGCGGGGCACATCGCCGATCGTGAGCAGATAGGAAAGGGTAAAGCATCCGCCCCCCTCACTCACCGAAAGCGCAAGAGATTCGGTGACGGCCTGCGCGTCAAAGGCAAAGGCTGAAACGGCATACACGAAGCGGCAGGGTGCGGCGCTGAAAACGGCGGTGTAGCGCACGTCGCCCGTGCGCGAGAGGGTGAGCGTTTTTGCTTCGCTGTCGTAGGCGAGGCGTGATGCGGCTGTCATTTCCTCGCTCTTTTCCTCGTAGGAGACCGAAAACGAGCCGTTTTGGCGGTAGAGAAAACGGCAGGGAAGCGAGCTTTCGGTTACCCCCTCCGATACCCAGGCGTCTCCCTCCCTTGTGAAGGTCTCGCTTTGAATGGTGATTCTTTGCTTCACTTTTTCATCCTCATGCACAACCATGGGGCGCACGTCGGGGGCGGCAAGCATGAGGCGCTTGATAGGCTTTTCCCCCAATTTGCGTCATGGTGTTGTCCTTTCTTCTTGTGTTTTGACGGCATTCCTTTCTTTTTTGCGCCATTCGTTCGGCGTTTGGCCATAATGCCGCTTGAAGCGTTGAATGAAGACGTTCGCGCTGCGGTAGCCGAGCAGCTCGGAGATCTCTTGCACCGTGAAATTGGTTTCCAGCAGATAGCGCTCGCCTCGCTTGATGCAGGCGTTTTGCAGATCCTCATAGGGGGAGCAGCCGAAAAGCGCGCGGTAACGGCGGAAAAGCGTGCTTCGTGAGGCTTGTGCCATACTGATCGCGTTCTCTTCATTGTAATTGGTAAGGTTTGGCGAGGAGAGCAGATGCTGACGAAGGCGGTGCAGGTGCGCGTCGCTTGGCATGTTGCGTGAGTCGTCCGGCTCGGGATTTCTGTTTTTCTCCCGTGCAAGCAAAATGAGAAGATCGCGCATGCGCGTTTCAAAATAAACCGAAAAATAGTCGTCACCGCCAAACCAGTGATGCTCAATGCGCTCGCATAGCGAGGTGATCTTTTCGTGGCTTTCGGGATAGTAGAAGGTGTCAAGGGCAAGGCCGAGGCTTTCAAGCAAGGGCATGAAATCCTCCTCGCCGTCGAAAATGATCCAGTCGTGCAGAATGGTTTTCTCAACCTCCAAGGCATGCTGGGTGTGCGGCCCGACAATGACGTAGGTGTGCGGCGGCAGCTTGTATTGTTGCCCGTTCAGGGTGAATATGGCATGAGAATGAAAATGAAAAAAGATCGGGAAATGCTTTTTCGACGTTGAAAATCCTTGCGGACGGTCCAGCTTCTGTGCGGGCGGTACGCGGAAATTCGCGTGTGTATAGTGGATCTTCACGTCATTTCACTCCTTTTCTTTTGTATATATTTTATGATAGCTTTATTATAGCACGCCTTTTTCTCGCTGTCAATGCTTGATACTCAAAAAAGATAAAAAGAGACTGAAAAATGATGACAAAGCATAATATAAAATATATAATATATATGGTTAAGGTTTAGGAAACCGATTTTTTTAAAGAACGGCCGAGGCCGTTCGGAAAGGATATGTCATGAAAAAAACAAGATTTTTTGCACTTGGCGCGCTTCTGATGGCGCTTCTGCTTTGTCTGCCTGTGCTCTTCACCTCGCTGGCAGCAGGTGAAGCGGGTGCGGACACGCAGGAGTCCGAGGAAGCGGCAACCGACTATACGGCACTGTATGCCAATCAGGAGGATCTGATCATTGCCTTTTCGCCTGCCGGCTATGAAGACGGCAGCGTACCGGCAACGCTCACCGATGCCCTCGGCAACAGCTTCACCGTAGGCACAGGCGCGGTCTTTGAAAACGGCGCGCTTTTGAACCGCGGTGCTATCCTCGACTTTAACGAGGCGCAGGGCACGAAGCTGAACGGCAAGTCCTATACTTATGATTTTACCTTCGGCTATGAGGATCCGTTGGCCGCGGCGGAAGGCTCGTCTCAGGGCGGCTGCTTCGATATCGGTATTCTCAATTTTAAGGCGGTCTATACGCAGACCGAGGTCACGGCGGCCCATGCCTACTTCAACGACACGGGCCTTTGGGCCACCGATTACGGTGTTACCACCTGGCAGAAGGTGCCGATGCTCGATGCCGAAAAGGGCACGATTCTGGAGCTTTCCCATGCGGGCGAGGTGAATATGGAGCTGCAGCGCATCGCCTTCATCACCTACCGCGAGGGCGAGATGGTTCAAAAGTGTTTGGGCGTCTCAGATTACTTTACATACAACGACAAGTTTGGGTTTAAGTTCGGCAAGAAGCTCAATATGAAGATCTATGCCGTGCGCGTGTATAGCGACCTTCTCACCGACGCAGATCGCGCGCAGAACCACTTTGCCGATCTTGCGGCTTATACGAAGACCGATCTTGCCATCTTCTCCAAGTTGGACAATGCGGCGCGCGAGGAGCTTTACGAGCTTTGCGCAGAGATTTCGCTTTCCGAGGCTGACCTTGCAAGCAAGGTGACCGAGGCTATTGAGACTGCCTTCATCGGCTCGCTTTACACAGAGGGAACATCTCTGACGCCCGAGCAGAAACAGCAGAACCATCTGGCCGATCTTCTTGCCCATTACCGTCCCGAAAATCTCGATTTTCTGGCAACGCTCTCGCCGATCAGCATGAAGGCGGTCGCCAGTGCGTGCGCATCGCTTACAGTTGGTGCAGAGGGCAGTGAGGCCGCCCTCAAAAAAGCCATCAATCAAGCCTACGAGAGTGACCAGGGCGAGCTTTATCTCGGTGAATTTTTCATGAGCTTTGACGGCTATTCCATGCGTATGGCGGGCGACCGCGATCTGCGCGTGAGCTATACGGTGGATCAAGAATATATCGCCAATCTGCCCGATTACGTGCGCGTATTGGAAATGGGTGTTTTGCGCACGGACGTCAGCACGGAGCTTGGCAATATGAAGATGGAAAAGAAAGATCTTTCGCTTGACTACGCTGCACAAAACACGCATGCCGAAAAGGCAGTCTTTTACGAAGAGGGCGGGGAGCTTTCTGATTCCTGTCACGCGATCTTCAATTGCGGCACCTCCATTGACGGCTATAGCTGCGAGCAGATGGTGCGCGGTTACGTCACGATCGAGCTGCGCGGTGAGGACGTTACCCTTTATGAAGATGCAGCTTCGCCCCGCTTTGGTGATCTGATCTCGCTTGCCGAGTTCGCTGCCGAGATCTACGGCGAAAACGAGCCGACCGTGCCCGATCTGAACCCCGAGACCGTGCTTGAAAGTGTGCTGACAGAGGCGGACGGAGCCTTTGACGAGCTGGAGGCCGAAGTGGAGAGCGCCAAGAACGCGCGCCTTGAGGTCGAACAGAAGATCGCTTCCGCCAAGGAGCGTGCGAATAAGCTCAAAGATGATTTGAAGGCCATAGCCGCAGAAGGAAAACTCAATCCCTCCACGGCGACCGCCCTGCAGCAGCAGGCAGAGCAGCTGCTCGCAAGCGCTTCGGACATCCAGGCCGATGCGAAGAGCGCGCACCCGTACCTGGCAGACGCTGTCACCGAGATTCAATCCGAGATCGGCCGCATGGCAAAGCTTGTATCGCTTGCGGCAGACGCGCTTTCAAGTGAAAACTCGGTTGAAGCCCGCGCCGACGCGCTGAAGAAACAGGCAACAGATGAGATTGTCGCGCAAGAAGCAGGCTTTTCCGCCAAAGCGCTTCGCGAAAGAGGCGACGTGACCTATGCGCTCAAGGTGGCCGAAAAGATCGGCGACCGCGTGAAGAAAGGAAATTTCGGGGAAGTGAAAACTCTAAAGGTGCTGTCCATCGGCAACAGCTATTCCATTAACTCGTTCCAACAGCTTTACGATATCGCCGTATCCTTCGGCTACGAGGATATCGTGCTCGGCATTCTCTATAAAGGCGGTTGCTCGATCGAAGAGCATGCAAACTACGCCAAGTACGATAGACCTGCCTACGAATACCACAAGTCAGCAAGCTCCAGCGCCACATGGCGCGTCTATAAGGACTCCACTATGCTGGACGGTCTCACCGACGAGGCTTGGGACATCATCACCATTCAGCAGGCCAGCCATCTGGCACCGCTGGAGTCGACCATGACCGACGGTAAACTTGACTACGTTTCGAACTACGTGCAGACCCATCGCACGAATCCGAATGCGAAATTCTATTATCATGCAAGCTGGTCGTATGCCACCGACCACAATCATCCGCACAAGGATAAGCCGGAATATGCATACCTGAATGACCCGGCGAAGATGGACAAAATGATTGCAGACTGTATGGAAAATGTCATTCTGAAACGCAGCGATATTGACGGTCTCATCTATACGGGCGCGGCCATAGCCAAGGCACGCGAGTATTTCGGTGATTTGATAACCAGCGAAAAAACGCTCTATACCAGTAACGACAACGGCGCCGGCAAACCCGACGGCTATCACTTGAGTCAGCGCGCTTGCTACTTGGCCGGCCTTGTATGGTTCGGCACCTTGACGGGTGAGGACATTTCCAATGCCTCCGACGTGTGGGGTAACTTCAAGGGCATCACAGCCGACCATAAAGCCGCCATCGCGGCTGCGAAAGTCGGCATTGAAGCAGGAAAAACAGCAAAATAATACAAAACAAAAAACATCGCGCAACGGCGGCCTGCTTTATCGCAGGCCGCCGAACTATTTTTGCCCTTGCGGGCTGAAGTTGCGCCCGACGGTCGCAGTGAAGTTGCGCCCGAAGGCCGCAGTGAAGTTGCGCCCGAAGGTCGCAGTGAAGTTGCTCCCGAAGGTCGCAGTGAAGTTGCGCCCGCCTATCGCAGTGAAGTTGCGCCCGCCTATCGCAGTGAAGTTGCGCCCGCCTATCGCAGTGAAGTTGCGCCCGAAGGCCGCAGTGAAGTTGCGCCCGCCTATCGCAGTGAAGTTGCGCCCGAAG
>JAFVXT010000161.1 GCA_017501005.1 Clostridia bacterium | reverse complement strand
TTCATTTACCAAAATCATTCCAAGCTTTGTATTAATCTTAGCAACCTTGGGAAGTGTTTCCCAAAGTCTTCGATACTTGGGATGATCCGGGAAAGCTATGTAATATGTGAAATCATCGCTTTCCATTCTTTGGAGTATTTCGCCTAAAACCGAAAGGAAATAGTTTGTGCGTGCTTGGGTGTGAGCCCCAATGCCTTTTGCCTCAATAACAACAGTATCAGTGTTTTTGACGGCAAGTATGTCGATGCCTTTGGTGTGTCCATACGCAACCGTTACATTATAACCTTGATTTTTATAATAAGCTTCGATATATTTTTTTACCTTGTCTTCTGTCATAATTATCTCCTTAAATCAGCAAACCGCAATCCCTTTGTATCAGAATTGCGGTTTTTGTTTGGCGGAGAAGGAGAGATTTGAACTCTCGCGCCGGTAATCCCGACCTACACCCTTAGCAGGGGCGCCTCTTCGGCCAACTTGAGTACTTCTCCATAAGGCAAGCCGCGGCTATACGGACATTGCTCTATTATTATACTCACTTGACGGACAAAAGTCAAGTCTTTTTCAAAAAAAACATGAAGAATCTTTGTTTTCGAGCTCTTTTGCGGCAACTTTGTTGACATATGCTTTTTCATTGTCGCCACACAACCTGCATAATCATCCGTTTTCCCACATCAAAAGGAGCATACCTTTCTTGACCGTCACCGAGGCAGGATGCGACACCACGTGATTACTCACACCGAGCGTGGTATCCACGTCCAAAGAGGCGTTTTGCAAGGGATAATAAAGGCCTTCGAGCGTCACGCCCTCTGCTCGTCCGTCGACTGCAAAAAGAGAGACCGTGCCGTGTGCCGTCTCGGGCAAGACAAAGGAGCCGTCCTTGACGGCCGAGACCGAATAGTCACCGCCATGAATCACGCCGCGCATGCCGCGCTTGACAAGCGATATGAGCAGGCGGTAATTGCCGTAAGTATGGTCGGGACGGCCGCCCGCCGCGCCGTAAAAGGCAAATTCGCGATAGCCGCGCGCAAGGCCGATGCTGACCGCCGCTTCCATATCGGTTTCGTCCTTTTCAACGGGCAGGCGAACGGTTTCCACGCCATCGGGCAAATTGCCCTGCACCGAATCAAAATCTCCGATCAGAAGATCGGGCAACATTCCCTTTGCGCCGAGCGCATCCAAGCCGCCATCCGCCGCGATCAGAAGGTCTCCCCTTCTTTTTTCGGGCACCGCGGCACATTCGCCCGCGCCCACGACATGACATACCATAAAAGATTCTCCGTTATCAAACGATTTCATCAAAAACCAAGAATTTTCATCAATAAAATCTTACCATAAAACACAAAAAAAGTCAAGTGACGTATTTTTTTCACGTCCCCCCTTGTATTTATGAAGAAATTATGTTAAAATAAAGGGTACGATTCAGAAACCGATTTCAAAAAAACTCAAAATAACAGAGGTATAAAGACTTGAAGAGAACCGATTTAAGAAACGTGGCGATCATTGCGCACGTTGACCACGGAAAAACCACACTTGTTGACGAAATGCTCCGCCAGGGCGGTGTCTACCGCGAAAACCAGGTCACGACCGAGCGTGTCATGGACTCGAACGACCTCGAAAAGGAGCGCGGCATTACCATTCTTGCCAAAAACACCGCCGTTCATTACAAGGATGTGAAGATCAATATCATCGACACACCCGGCCACGCCGATTTCGGCGGCGAGGTTGAACGCATTCTGAAAATGGTGAACGGCGTTATTCTGCTGGTTGACGCAGCAGAAGGCCCGATGCCCCAGACGAGATTCGTGCTTGAGCGCGCCCTCTCGCTCGGCCACCGTGTCATCGTTGTCATCAACAAAATCGACCGCCCCGATGCGCGTCTTGACGAGGTGGAGGAAGAGGTTCTCGAGCTCTTGCTTGAGCTTGATGCAACAGACGAGCAGCTCGATTCTCCCATGCTCTTCTGTTCGGGACGTGCGGGCACAGCTTCGCTTTCGCCGCTTGAGGAAGGCAAGGATCTCGTGCCTCTTTTCGAAACCATTCTTGAATATATGCCCGCCCCCGAGGGCGACGTTGACGGCGAGCTTCAGATGCTGGTCTCCGCCATTGACTATAACGACTACGTCGGCCGCATCGGTATCGGCCGCGTGGAGCGCGGTACGCTCCGCCAGAACCAGGAAGTGATGATCAGCAACTACCACAGCGAAGAAAAGCCCAAACGTGCCAAGATCGTCTCCATTTATCAGTTCGACGGTCTCACGCGCGTTCCCGTAACCGAGGCTTCGGTTGGCGACATCGTCTGCTTCTCGGGCGCGGAGGTTTTGAACATCGGCGATACCGTCAACTCCCCTGCCCTTATTGAACCGCTTGAATTTGTCAAGGTCAGCGAGCCGACCATGGAAATGACCTTCTCGGTCAACGACAGTCCGTTTGCGGGCAAGGAAGGCAAGTTCGTCACCAGCCGCCACCTGCGCGACCGTCTCTATAAGGAAACGTTGCGCGACGTTTCGCTGCGCGTTTCGGACGGCGAAACCACCGACTCCTTCAAGGTTGCGGGCAGAGGCGAAATGCACCTGGCGATCCTCGTTGAAAACATGCGCCGCGAAGGCTACGAGCTCTGCTGCTCCACCCCCCGCGTGCTTTATAAGGACGTCGACGGCGTGCGCCACGAGCCGATGGAAAGCGTGACCGTGGACGTGCCCGAGGAATACGTTGGCTCGATCATGGAAAAGCTGGGTGCGCGCAAGGGCGAGCTGCTCGATATGCAGCTGCGCGGCACGCGTCAGAAGCTTCTCTACCGCATTCCCGCACGTTGCCTGTTCGGCTACCGTAACGAGTTCATGACCGACACGCGCGGCGAAGGTATTTTAAACTCTGTCTTTGACGGCTACGCACCCTTCAAGGGCGAGGTCACCATGCGCTTCACAGGCTCGATCGTTGCCAGCGAAAAGGGCGAATCCACAAGCTACGGCCTTTACAACACCCAGGACCGCGGTGTGATGTTCATCGGTGTGCAGACGCCTGTTTACGAGGGCATGATCGTCGGGGAAAACCCGAAGGTCGGCGATATTTCGGTCAACGTCTGCAAGCAAAAGCACCTGACCGCCATCAGAAGCGCAGGTGCCGACGAAGCACTTCGTCTTGTACCGCCGCGCATCATGAGCCTGGAGGAGGCCATTGAATTCATTGCCGACGACGAGCTGATCGAGGTCACCCCGAAATCCATTCGTCTGCGCAAGCAGATCCTTGATACGCCCACACGTTTGAAGGCGGAAGCCGCACGCAAGCGCGCCGCCGCAAACTAAAGAAAATGGGGGTGTCTCATTAAAAACACAGATAAATAGCGTAAAAAAGCGAAATTTTGTAGTGTTTTTAATGAGACACCCCCAGAGGTTGCCAGATTTAGAGCAGAAATCGTTGATCTCGCGAACG